>CBDUXW010000138.1:0-7465 GCA_965371275.1 uncultured bacterium
GAATCGCCGCCAGCTCCGCGATGTTGTTCGTGCCGCTGCCGATGAACTCGCCGATGCAGCGCATGAGGTTCACCAGGTAGGACTTGGTCAACCCGTCGGTCAGCTCGATGACAAACCCGTTCCAGAAATCCCGCGCCTCGAACGTCTCCGGCAGCAACCTGTCGACCTTGCGTCGCATCAGCGCCTTGCCGGCCCGCAGCGGCAACATCCGCACGAGGAGCGCCATGACCGCCATGTATCGCGTGTAGCGCGGATCAGGCGCGATGGTGTGCGACAGGACCATGCGTTCGGTGCGCTCCGGGTGCGCCCGCGTCCACATCTGGGCGAGCGTGCCGCCGAACGAGCCCCCGAGCACGCTGGTGCTGCCGATGCCTTCGGCGTCGAGGATGCGCTCCAGTACGGTCTGCGTGTCGGCGATCGAACGCCCGGCAACGTAGTCGGGCGCGACGATTCGCATATGGGGCGCCCACGAATCGATGAGCTGGAAGCCGAGCTCGGCCGCGCCCAGGGCGCCGGGCAGCATCAACAAGCTCTGGTTGCCAGTTCCCGCGACGATGTACCGCCAGCTGTTGCCGTCGACCTCGATGGCCCGGGGCGGATGGTCACGCCGGAAGTCGGCGAGCTGCTCGGCAAGCCGGGCGCCGGCCGCGATTGCCATCGCCCTACCCCACCAGCCGCGGCAAGAAACGCCCGGCGACGGTCATGTAGTCGCGGTACTCGTCGGCTTTGCCCCGGTAGTGGGCCGAGATCGAAAGAATAGCCAGCAAGGGGATGCCGATGGCGGCTCGCAGGAAGGCGTCTTCGTACATGGCTTCGACTCCGTGGTAGTTTTAATGTTGAGCAAAATCATAATTTTGATAACTCAAAATATCAACCGGAAACGAAGAATTTCTCTACCTCGGTCGAAATAACCTGCTACAAAGGGTGACGCGCGTAGATCCGTTTGACAGGCTGCTGATGACCGGCGAAATCTTCTTCCTCCTGGCCCTGCTGGCGCTGACGATGGCGCTGTTCATATTCGAATGGCTGGCCGTCGACGTCGTCGCCCTATTGCTGGTTGCCGCCCTTCTGTTGTCCGGCATCCTGACGCCCGAGCAGGCGTTCTCGAGCTTCGCCAGCGACATCATCATCGTGCTGGCGTCGATATTCGTGCTCTCCGGCGCGTTGGTGAGGACCGGGGTCATGGAATGGGCCGGCAAGGCAATTCACCGCCTCGGCGAGAGCGGCGAGAGCCGCATGATCGGTTACCTGATGCCGCTGTCCGCGGGGCTGTCGGCGTTTCTCAGCAACACCAGCACCACCGCGATGCTGATGCCGGCCGTCGTGGAGTTCGCCAAGGAAGCGAAGCTGAGCCCGAGCCGCCTGCTGATGCCACTCGCCTACGCCTCGATGCTCGGCGGCTCGTGCACGCTTCTCGGCACCTCCACGAACCTGGCGGCGAGCGGATTGATCGCCAGGCTGGGACTGCAACCCATCTCGCTGTTCGAGTTCCTTCCCGTCGGCCTGGCGATGATCGTGATCGGCACCGCCTACATGATGCTGGTCGGCCGTCACCTGCTACCGTCGCGCATCGCCGCCAGCTTCAGCGAGGAATACGAAATTTCCCGCTACCTGTCGGAGATCCTCATCGAGGAAGAATCAGACCTGGTCGACCGCCGCCTGCGTGACGCGTCGCTCTCGGAACAAGGCATCCACGTGATGGCCATTGTCCGCGACCAGGCCCGCGTGCTGGCGGTCCCATCAGCCAGATTGCACGCGGGCGACGTGCTGATCGTACAGGCGCCGCGCAAGAACCTGTTGGAGCTCGAAGACACCCCGGGCCTTTCCTTCGAGGCGAGCGAAGGACTCGACGAAGATGAATTGATGGCGATTTCGGGCGCCCTGACCGAGGCCATCGTCATGCCCGGCTCGCTGCTCGTCGGACGAACGCTGAAGGAAACGCGCTTCCGCGAGCGCTTCCGCATGTCGGTATTGGCTGTTCACCGGCGCGGCACCTCTCATCCCACCGAAGTGGGCGACCTGAAGCTGGCCGTCGGCGACGTTCTGCTGCTTCAGGGCGACGAGGAGCGGTTCCAGTTGCTGGAAGGAGCACGCGGTATTCGCCTTCTCGGCAAGGTCACCCACGTGCCCTTCCGCCCCCGCAGGGGAACCCTGGTTCTGGCTGCGATGGTCGGGGCGATAATCGCCGGCGGCTCCGGCTTGCTACCGCTCTCCGTCGCCTTCTTGCTTGCCGTGCTCGTCGTCATCCTGGCCAAGTGCATCACCGCCGAGGAGGCCTATGGAATGATCGAATGGCGCCTCATCGTGCTGATCGGCGGCATGACGTCGTTCGGTCTGGCGATGACCGAAACCGCGGCCGCCGACTACGTGGCCACCCAAATCGCCACGCTGACAGCGCCGTTCGGCGTGTACGCCGTGCTCGCCGCGTTCATCGTGCTGACCATGTTGCTCACCCAACCCATGTCGAATGCCGCCGCCGCCCTGGTCGTTCTACCGGTGGCCGTCTCCACCGCGACCCAGGTGGGCATCGAACCGCGCACCCTGGCGGTGCTGGTAACCCTTTCCGCCTCACTGTCGTTCATCACGCCCCTGGAACCGGCTTGCCTCCTGGTCTATTCGCCGGGCAAGTACCGGTTCGCCGATTTCATGAAGGTGGGATTGCCGTTGTCTGTCGTCGTCTTCGCCGTGCTGCTGCTGTTGGTGCCGATGTTCTGGCCGCTGTAAGCCTCGAGAGGGCCGCCCGACCCACCGAAGATGATCAGGCCGAACTGCCGTCATCTCCCCCCGCCGTGCATCGCCACGGCCACATCACTAGACTGAATACAGAACGAACCGAGGTCCTGGCTGCCTCGTGTGACACGGTAGGAGGCAGCGGAACGAGGAGGGGAGAAAATGCTGAAAGCTGCTCGGTCGGCTGTTTTCTTTACCGTTCTGGCCACTTCGCTGGCCATCCCGCTTGCCACCTACTCGATGGCGCCCGGCGAAACCGTCGTAACGGCGGTCACGGAAACGCACGCGGTTTCGAATCGCTCGGACGCGGCCGATGACATAGCGATTTGGGTCCACCCGGAAGATCCGGCCCAGAGCGTCATTATCGGTACGGACAAGCAGGGTGGGTTCGTTCTGTACGACCTCGGCGGCACGACGCTGCAGTACCTGCCCGTCGGCAAGGTCAACAACGTCGATCTGCGCTACGACTTCCCCCTCGCCGGCAGCCACGTCGACATCGTCGCGGCCAGCGATCGCACGCGCAACGCGATCGCCGTCTACAAGGTGGATCCCGCCAACCGGACGCTCGAGAACATCGGCGGCGCAGGTATCGACGTCGACGTCACCGCCTATGGCTTCTGCATGTACCGGAGCTCGCTGTCGGGCAAGTTCTACGCGTTCATGATCGGCAAGCGCGGCAATATCGAGCAGTGGGAGCTGCGCGACAACGGCGCCGGCGAGGTCGCCGGTACGCTGGTGCGCGAGATCGAGGTCCCGAGCCAGGCCGAGGGCTGTGTGGCCGACGATGAGCTCGGCCATCTTTATGTCGGCGAAGAAAGGGCCGGCATCTGGAAGTTCGGTGCCGAGCCGAGCGCCGGCTCCGGCCCTGGATTGCTTATCGATTCAACACAACGTTCGGGCAATCTGACCGACGACGTCGAGGGTTTGAGCCTGTACTACGGAACCGACGGACTAGGCTATCTACTGGCGTCGAGCCAGGGTTCCGATGAATTCATCGTGTACGACCGCGCCGGCGACAACGCCTTCGTGATGCGGTTTCGCATCTCGGACGGGGTTGTCGACGGTGTTACCGGAACGGACGGCATCGACGTGTTGGGCTTCGGACTGGGGCCGCGGTTTCCGAACGGCGTGTTCGTGGCTCAGGACGACAAGAACTCCGACGAGGCAACGGGCTCGCGGGCCAACCAAAACTTCAAGCTGGTCCCCTGGGAGGCAATCGCCAACGCCGACGTGATGAATCCGTTGATCATCAATAACAGCGTCGATCCGCGGGATTTTCGACGCCGATAACGGCGGGGGCCGCAGATCGCAGACGGGCGACCACGGCCCCCGCCGCCGCGTTTCACCGGCACGCGGCGGAGCGGACCTCGTCGATTCGTTCCATGAACACGGCCGTCCACCGAGCGGCTGAAGCGCCGGTGGTGTCCTCGGTGAAGCCGGCGACCTCGAAGATGGCGCGGACCACGGGCTCGTCGAGCCCGTTCAGCCGCTCGACGAGGAACCGTCGGGCAGCCTCCGATACGCGCCCGAATCCGGCTAGGTCGGCGCGCAGCTCGCAGGTGCTGCGGTTCGCGAACACCTTGTTGCCGCGGTACTTGTCGTACTCGCCGCGCGAGCGACCGCCGCCGAACGATGCACCCATGTCGTCCAGATACATCACCGGTTTCGAGCACAGGCCGGTGTCCGGATCCCAGTGTCCGTCGGCGCAAGCGAGCGTGTTCTGTTTCGACAAGCCGTGATGAAAATGGATCATGTTGGCCGCTAGAACGTAGGCCTCGAACTCGACGCGTTGCGCGTCGCTCCAGGCGCTCTCGTCGTAGGCGTCGCCCCAGTCCCACCCCTCGTCATCCTCGGTTTCGATCTTGCGGCCCGGAAACGGCGACTCGACGGAAGCGTGCGGGAAGAAGCTCGTGGCGTTGCCGCGGACGTTGTCGGCGGCGCTGCGGATGTCCTCGAACGGGTCTTCACTGCAGCCGTCGCACCACACGCGCGCCGCGAACATGCGATCGGCCGGCAGGCCCAGCGCCCAGAAGAACCTCCCGGCGGCGACCTCCGTGTGCACCTCACGGCCACGATTGCCGCCGTTCGTGTACTTCACCTTGATGACTTCGGCGCGCTGGGGTCGGCCGTCGGCGTGACGCATCAGGACGCCGCCGGCGTCGACGAGGAGACCATCGACTGATATATCGGCGGCAGCGTCGGCGAGCTCATGTCGATCGTTGTAGTAGCGGCCCGCTCCGTCGGTCTTGTGGCACCAGAACTTGAGGCTCTTGCCGCCGCCCTTCAGATGCATCTTGTAGGGAATGAAGCGGCAGTAAACCACCGCGCCGGGTCGTCCCTCGGGCCCTCGCAGCATGTTTTCCACGCTCAGGGCCGGTCGGGGGCCGGCAAAGCGTGACGCATCGATGCAGCGGGCGCGTGATGCCTCGGTCACCGATACGACCGTCCTTCCGTCCCGCTCGATGGGAACGACGCAGGCGTTGGCTGCCGGCATCTCGGACGAGGCCAGCAAGCACAGCGCGGAAAGAAAAGCGGTAATCGTGCCTTTGCCGAACATGGTTATCTCCTTGTGTTCCGTGGCAGCGTGGACGGGCAGGTGCCGACCTCGGATTCGATGCGCCGGACCTTGGCCTCGAACGACGACACCCACTGCTCGATGACGGCGTCGCTGAGCGTGGCGCGCTGGACCGCCGTCAGCTTTGTCTCGAGCCGCTCCAGGATCGGAAAGATTTGTTCGAAGTCGCCGTCGCCGAGGCCCGACTCACGGAGAATGTCCCGAGGAATTTCCTCGCCGCCGATGAGCTCCGGGTACAGTTGCACGAACTTCTGCAAGCGCAGTTGCCCGTCGACCCGATCGAAATGGGCCGACGCGAAGATTGCCCGCAGGTGTTCGGTCGTGAGCGCCTCGAGCCGCGTCACGATGAACCGCCGTCCCGCCTCGGTAATCTGCAAGTGTCCGCCGCTGCGCTGCAAGTCCTTCCATTCGAGATAGATCCGGCAGGAGCCGGTGTCAGCCCAGACCGGATGCTCGATCCACGACGAATGCTGGCCTTTGGCGCCGGGCGCCCCGAAGGTCGACCCGAGGTCGGCGATATACATCAAGAGCTCGGCGTCGTCGCGGCACTCCGCGCCATCGGGTGAAACACACACGAGGTTGTTCTGTTTCGCCCCGTTGCTGCGGTGGTGAATCAGAGAGGCGATAACCGCCAGTCCGTCGAATTGGGCTCTCTGGTCGGGCGACCATTGGTTCGAGTAGGTGCGGCCGACGACCTCCCTGACGCTCCAGTCCGAGACCTCCACCGTGCCGGGAAGCTTCTCATCGACCATGGCGTCAACGTACACCATGCGCGATCGCCTCCCTTCTTGCTTGAACGCGTCGTCGCGGGGGCAGCCGTAACAAATGACCGCTTCCGTCGGGTAGGCCGGCTCGACCGGATAGCCGAGCGCCCAGAAGAGACGAGTTGCCGCGACTTCCGTGTACACGTCGCGGGCCTTGCGGTAAGGAGGCCGGCGCCGGCTTTCGATCAGCGATGCCAGGTCGGCCCCCCGCCGGTATTCCACGACGTTGGTGTCGGTGTACTTGATCTTCAAGAGCCGCGGCGGGGCGCCGGCGACGGGGCGGTCGCCGGCATCGACGAACGCGGCGTCGACGACGTTGAGTTGCACGTCGGTCCGCAGCGCGCCGTCGGTGTCGTAGAAGTCGCCGCGGACGACGTCGGGGCGCACGTAGCGCAACTCGCCGTCACGTAGATAGCCACCGTCCGGGGCCGTCAGGAAGCACCCGAACTTCGGGTTCGTGCCGCCCGGTTTGAACTCCCAATAGACGCAGTGAACGATCCCGTCGTCGGCAAACGGTGTGTTCGTGGCCGGACCGGCGGCGATCTCCACGGGCGATGGAATGGTGTCTCGCACCACGAGACGCGCTCGCTCGAGCGACGCGCCGCTCTCCCCATGAGCCGTGGGGATCGTCAGCAGCAACGCCGCGATACTCAGCTCGAAAATTCGGATCAGTCTGCCGCGCATCGTCGTCTCCTCTGTTGCGGTGTGTGGGCTGTCCTTACTTACTGGCGCGCAGACGATCAGCGAATCGGCTCACCCGCTGCCGGCGAGCCGTTCCGCGGTCCGCTTACGCGCTGGAGGGTGAGGACCAACACACCCTCTGAAAGGAGACCGCGGATGATTCGACACCAGGTTTTGAAAGCAGCCGTCCTGCAGGCGACGCTGTTTCACGGCGCCTCGTCGGTTGAAGTGTCGCGGGTCCCGTACGACCTGTTGCCCGAAGAGATGCCCAAAGAAGCAAAGGAACGGGCACGCGACGCGGCGATCCGAGGGGCGCGGGTCTGGATGGCCCCCGAGATCGCGATTGAAGAAGCCGACCTGCGTAGCGGCAACGACCCCTATCTCGGCCTCTACGACGAGGTCACCTGCGACTATGTGGACGTCGATCTCGGCGGCAGCGTTCCCAAGTTTCTCTGTAGCCTGCCCGACGGCGAGATCATCAAGGTCAAATTCGGCCCGCCCGACGCCGATTCGACGCGAGAAATTCCCGCCGAAGTGGCGGCCAGCCGCCTGCTGCGGGTCCTCGGTTTCGGGGCCGACCGTATGTATCTGGTCCGACGAGTGCGCTGCCGCGGCTGTCCGGCATCGTTGACAGGCGCGAATCGGGACGACGGCAACGTCAACTTCAAGGAACGCGAGCGGCGGCGGCGGCGACAACGGCAAGGCGGGAGGGAAG
>CBDUXW010000139.1:0-7463 GCA_965371275.1 uncultured bacterium
GCTTGTCTTGGGCGCGGTTGGAGTGGTTCTGGCGATTGCCTGCGCCAACGTCGCCAACCTTTCGTTGAGCCGCGCGTCATCGCGGCGCCGCGAGATCACCATCCGCAGCGCCCTCGGCGCGCCGCGGGCACGGCTCGTTCAGCAGCTCATGATCGAAAGCCTTCTGGTGGCGCTGGGTGGCGGTTTGTTGGGCTTGCTAATGGCGTTCGGTCTCACGCGCATCATGCTGACGCTGGTCCCGGCATGGTTGCCGCGTGCCGAAGAAATCGGCATGAGCGTGTGGGTATTCATGTTTACGGCGGCGGCGGTGATGACGAGCGGGTTGGTGTCGGGTCTGCTGCCGGCTTGGCGGGCGTCGAACCGGCGGTTCGGGAGCGGGTTAGGAGAGGGGGCGCGCGGGGCAAGCGTGGGTCGTGGAACACTGCGAATCCACAACCTCCTGGTTGTGACGCAGGTGGCGCTCGCGGTCGTTTTGGTTGCCGGCGCTGCGCTGTTCAGCAACAGCTTCTTGCGGCTGGCGAATGTTGACCCCGGATTCGACCCCACCGGCCTGATGCGCGCCTCGATCACGCCTTCCGGTCGCATCGACGGCATCGACGCACTGCTGGTGTTCTACGACGACGTGCTCGCCTCCGTTCGCGCGCTGCCGGGAGTGGAGGCCGCATCGTTGACGTACTCGCCGCCGTTCGCGCAGAACAACTTCCACCAGACCATCGTGACCGACGGTGGGGATGAGGACCCTGACGATCGCAACTGGGTAGGCACCGTGATCGTCGGCGATGCGTACTTCGATACGATCGGGATCGAGATTCGCCGAGGCCGGCCGTTCGACACCACCGACCGGCGTGGCGGCGCGCCGGTGGTGATTGTCAATGAGACCATGGCGGAGCGCTTTTGGCCGGGCGAGGACGCCGTCGGCAAGCGCTTCCGCATCGGCGGTGGAATCCAAGGGTCTGCCGATTCGTTCGATGCTGAATTCTTTTCCAAAGACCCGTTTACCGTCGTCGGCGTGGTCGCCGACGTGCGCCGTCGACAGCTGTCGGAACCGCCCATGGCGGAGTTCTATCGGCCCCATAGCCAGATGGCGTGGGGCACCATGTACTTGGTGGTTCGAGCCGCGGTCGGGACGGTCGATCTCAGCCAGGTCGTGCAACAGACGCTCTGGGACATCGATTCGGGAGTGTCGGTCGACCGCGTCGGCAGCGTCAGCGCGTGGATGTCCGATAACGTCGCCGAGCCGCGCTTCCGCACCCTGCTGATGGGAGCCTTCTCGCTGTTGGCCACCGTGCTGGCCATGGTCGGCGTGTACGCGGTGATGGCTTGGGGTGTGGCGCGGCGCACCCGCGAGATCGGTGTGCGAATAGCGCTGGGAGCTCCGACATCGAGTGTGCTGCGCGACGTGATGCGCCGGGGACTGCGGGTCACGGCGATCGGCGTGGCGCTGGGTCTCGTTGCAGCCGTCGGCGCGACCCGCCTCATTGCGGCGATGCTCTACGAGGTGTCGCCGACGGATCCCGGAACGCTGGGCGCCGTGGTTGCGCTCGTAGCTGGAATCGCCTTGTTGGCCTGCTACGTACCGGCGCGTCGCGCCAGCCGCGTCGACCCGATCGTCGCGCTGCGAGCGCAATAGGCTCCCGGCGGACCGCTCTCTCGACGACGTGCGGAGCTTTATCGAAGCGACGCGATGAAGATGGTGTGCCGCGGGCCCTTGCGGCCGTGGCCGCGCACGGTTTCGGTCGTTACGACGAAGCCGCTGCGCCCCAGACGCTTGGCGAATACGCGGTCGGGATGCGCGGACCACACGGCCAGCGTGCCGCGCGGCGCCAGCGATTGCTTGATCCGCTCGATCCCGGTCTCGTTGTACAGCGACGCGTTGCTCGCCAGGCAGGTGGCGTCGGGTCCGTTGTCCGTATCGATCATGATGGCGTCGAATCGGTTCTTGCCGTCGAAGCGCAACAGCTCGCCGACGTCGCCCTCATGCACCCGCACGCGGCGATCCTCGAGCGGTACTCGGAGGCTCTTCAGATACTGCTCATGCCAGCGGACGACGCACGGGAAAACTTCGGCCACCACTACCTCGGCCCGTTTCGGCAGTGCTTCGAGGGCCGCCCGTAACGTGAACCCCAAACCGAGGCCGCCGATGAGAACGCGGGGGCGTTCAGCGCTTCTCAGGCGCGCGCAACCCAGCTTCCCGAGCGCGGTTTCGGAACCATGCACCCGCGTCGACATGAGCTCGTGGCCGTCGAGGTCGATGAAGAAATCCTCGTCGCGACGGTGCAGCGACAGCCGCTGTCCGTCCGGCGTCGCGAAGCTGTCGAGGGTCTCGAAGGGGCGCATTGTCGAGAGCTCGCCGACGAATCAGTAGCGCGCGAAGACTTCGATGATCCTGCCGTTCTTGTCGAAGGCGAGCACGTGGAAGGGGCCGGAGCCGCTCATTCCAGGTGACCCTGCCGGCATCCCAGGCACCGCGAGCCCGGCGATGTCGAGCTTGCCGTCGACCATCTTGGCGATATCGCCTGCCGGTACGTGCCCCTCGATCAAGTAGCCGTCGATGTCGGCCAGGTGGCAGCCGGCAAGCGAGCCGCCGATATTGTTGCGGGCGCGCTTCGCATTGATCACGTCGCCGGTGATCACCTCGTCATCAACCGTGAAACCGTGTTCTTCAAGGTGTGCGACCCACACCTTGCAGCAGCCTCACGTGGGTGTCCGCATGACGTGTACGGTTTTGCCTTCGCCCACCAGCGTGGCCGATTGGGCCGACAGCCATCCGGCGCCCACGGTGGCGACTACCGCCATCGCCAGAATTCCCACCAACAGTGCATTTTTCTTCATGGTTGACTCCTCGAGCACATCGTAGTCGGCGCAGCGCCGCGCGGCAAACAAGGATAGGTTTTCTCAAGCTTGCCCACTACCCGGGTTGGGCACGCGCAGATCATCTGGTGTCGCTTGGAGTGATCGCCCCCCGTTGGGGGCGGGTTCGGTCGGCTTCGATTGGGTCGTTTGACATAGTGTCATATGACCTATAGTCTGTCGATCGTCTTCTCGAGTGCTTCGCTGCCCGTTGGCAGCACCGATCGCCGAACCGAGGCCGTGATGGATCCCGAAACGCTGATACCCCTGAATCCTCGTGAATATCTGATCTTATTTTCTATCGCTTCGGAGAAGCGGCACGGCTACGGAATCGTCAAGCAAGTCGAGGCGGACAGCGGTGGGCAGGTGAGACTCGACCCGGCGAACTTGTACCGCGCGATCAAGCGGCTGATCCGCACCGGCTTGATCGCCGAGGCCGAGCGTCGGCCGACGCCGGAATCGGGGGGGCAGCAACGCCGCTACTACGCCATCACCGAGTTCGGACGCGAGGTCGTGGCGCTGGAAGCCCAGCGACTCGCCGCGCTGGCGGACGCGGCGCGCGCCGCGAATCTCATCCCCGGCCCGGAGCCGCGCCGATGAATGCAGCGAACACCGGTCGCACCGCGCCCATGGCGGTGCGCATGTACGGCAAGCTGCTGCGCGTGCTGCCGCGGGCAATGCGCGATCAGCACGGCGCCGACGCCGCCCACGTTTTTCACGACATGTATGTCGAGGCCTGCAATCGTGGCCCGTTCGCCGGATGGCGCCTGCTGGTTTGGTCGACGGGCCATCTCGTTTTTTGCGCCACCGGCGAGCACTGGAACGAGCGCCGCGGCGAAGATCGCACAAGCATCGGCGCGGAGGGCGGCCCGCCCCGTCGGAAGAAGGAGTCCCGCGAGATGTTCTCGACGTTGCTGCAAGACCTCAGGTACGCGATTCGAACGTTGGCGAAGAAGCCGGCCTTCGCGGTCTCGGCGATTCTCATCTTGGCGGTGGGTATCGGCGCCACCACCGCGATCTTCAGCGTCGTCGACACGGTGGTGCTGCGCAGCCTGCCGTACCCGGAGCCGGAGCGCCTCATTCTGTTTACCGAAGGTGCACACAGCTTTCCCGACTACAACGAGTGGACGGAGCGCCTCGATGCATTCAGTGCCATCGCCGGCGTGTGGGACGAGCGTGTCGACCTTACCGGCGGCGGCCCTCCCGAGCAGATTGCGGCGGCACGCGTATCCGCCGACTTCTTCGCGATTTTCGGCGCCGTTCCCCACCTCGGGCGTTTTTTCTCGCGCGACGAGTTCACCGGCGACCCCACCGTCGCCCTGCTCGGGCACGGCATCTGGCAGCGGCGTTGGGGGGCCGACCCCGCGATCGTCGGCGACACGGTGACGATCGACGGGCAATCGCTGGTGGTCGTCGGCATCGTTGCTCCCGAGTTCCAGCCGCCCGAGGCGTTAGCGGGACGTCGGGTCGACGTGTGGTTGCCGCTCTATGTCGATAACCCCGAGCACCTGGGCGACATGGGGTTCCATGTAATGTCGGTGGCCGGCCGCCTCGCCGATGGCGCGTCGATCGACGCGGCGCAGGCGCAGATCGATGCGTTCACTGCCGAGCGTGCAGAGGAGTACCCCAATCGCTACCTCCGTCGCGACGGCACGTTGCGCGCCGTACCTCTGGTTCAGTTACGCCAGGCCACGGTGGAGTCGGTAAGCTCGACGCTGTACCTGTTGCTCGGTGCCGTCGGGTTCATGTTGCTGATCGCCTGCGCCAACGTCGCCAATCTCTTTCTAGCGCGCGGCACGGAGCGCGGCCGCGAGATCGCCTTGCGCGGTGCTCTTGGCGCCAGCCGCGGGCGCATTGTCGGTCAGTTGCTGACCGAAAGCATGGTGGTCGCCGTTGTCGGCGGCGTCGCTGGAATCGCGGTCGCATACCTCGGCGTGAATGTGCTCGCCAGCCTCAACCCCGGCAATATCCCGCGCTTGAACGATGTCGCGGTGGACCCCCGCATACTCGCTTTTGCGTTCCTGATCTCGGTCGGTACGGGGCTGTTGTTCGGCATTCTCCCGGCGCTGCAAGCCGCCGGTGCCGACGTCAACGAGATGCTCAAGGAAGGCGCCGCAAGCGTGACTGCCGGTCGTGGCGGGCGCCGTACCCGCGGCGCCCTCGTCGTCGCCGAGATCGCGCTCGCGCTGATCCTCCTGGTGGGTGCAGGCTTGTTGTTCCGCAGCCTGGTCGCGATGATCCAGGTAGATCCTGGCTTCGAGACCGAACAAATCGTCGACCTGTCGCTGCAGCTCGGTCCCACGTTTACCGACGCCGAGCGCGTCGCGTTCGCCAACCAGCTCACCGAGCGGCTCGTTTCGCTTCCCGGTACGCAGGCGGCGGCGGCCGGTTGGACGATGCCGTTCGTGTACTACCGCGGACGCTGCTGCTGGAACACCACGGTGCGTGACCGAGCGCAACCGCCGGCGGACGAAGAACTGCAGAGCATGGCGCACCCGGTGACGCCCGGTTACTTCACCATGCTCGGCGCGCCGCTGCGGTACGGGCGGGACTTCGTAGCGGCCGACAACAACGCCGAACCTTCGGTTGCAGTGATCAACGTGTACACCGCGATGCAGGTTTTCGGCACGGAGAACCCGGTCGGCCGCACGCTGGTGCTCGGCCGCGAGGAACTCACCGTGATCGGCGTGGTCGAAGGCGTGCAGCACTTCAGCTTGAGCCGGGACATCGACAACGCCGTGTACGTCTCCTACGAGCGCTTCGGGGGATTCCTGGGGGACCTGCACGTTGGCGTGCGCTCGGAGGCCGACTTCGAAACAGTGGTCGCCGGCATGCGCGAAGCGGTGTGGGCGCTCGAGCCCGACCTTCCGATCGAGGAAATCGTCACCATGCGCGATCGGGTGTCGACCTCGCTGGCGATGCCGCGGTTCCTGTCGGTGTTGCTCGGTGTGTTCGCCGGTGTCGCGCTCCTTCTCGCCTGTGGTGGCATCTACGGGTCGATGTTGTATTCCGTCGGTCAGCGACAGCGCGAGATGGGCATCCGCCTGGCGCTGGGAGCGGGGGGCGGCGACGTGATCCGTCTGGTGCTCGGGCACGGGCTGGTGCTGACCGCACTCGGCCTTGGCATCGGGGTCGGCGGCGCGTTGGCGCTTTCGCAGCTGATGCAAAGCCTGGTGTGGAGCATCGAGCCCACGGACGCGATCACGTACGTTGCCGTGACCGCGCTCCTCGCCGTGGCTGCCCTGGCCGCCTGCTTCGTGCCGGCGTTCAAGGCGTCACGAGTGGATCCGCTGCAGACGTTGCGTGCCGAGTAGGCTCTGTACCGTCGCTCATTCCGCCGACAACGCCCGCACCGGGTCGGCGGCCGCGGCGCGCCGTGCCGGCAGCCAGGTGGCGATTAGCGACACCATTAGTGCCAGCGCCATGGCGGCGGCGACAACCCATGGGTCGGTAGTCTCGACCTCGTAGAGAAAGCTCTCCAGGAAACGAACAGCAACGAGCGACAACCCGAGACCAGCGAGCGCCCCCAGCACCGCGACTCTCAGGCCGCCGGCGAGCACGTAGGTAATGACGTCGTGTCCCGTGGCGCCCAGTGCCACGCGGATGCTCAACTCCCGCGAGCGGCTGCGGACAGCGTGAGCGGTGACGCCGAATACGCCGATGGTGGCGAGGATCAATGCGGCGGCGGTGAAGGCCGACATCAAAACGAGCACGGCACGCCGCTCGCTGATCGACGCGGAGATCAACTGGCCGATGGTCTTATAGCCGGAAACCACCACAAGTGGATCGACGGCGCGCGCCGTTTCCATCACGGTCTCGAGGGGGGCTGCGCCGGGCTCGCCGCGCACCATGTATTCCAGGCCGCCCCACTGGAATTTCTCCATGATCGGCCCCACCTGGTTTTCGTGCCGGTACACCAGGTTCGGGCTCTCTTCCGCCAGACCGAGAAACCTCACGTCCTCGACGATTCCCACCACCGTCGTCCAAACCGGGCCATCCTCGATCACGCTTTCGAAGCTGGTGGTGATGCGCTGCCCCAATGCATCTTGGCCCGGAAAAAGGGCGTTGGCCGTCGCCTGGGAGATCACCGCGACGGGCTCGGATCCCGGCGCATCATCCGGTCCGAATGACCGGCCGCGCAGCAGCGCGGTGCCGGCGACGGCGAAGTAATCGTCGCCGACCGTTCGCCAGCGGCATGTGGCCTGGCTGTCGGCGTCCGGGTTGGTCTCGTCGAAGTGGCGGCAGCCCACCACGCCGCCGTCAAGGTTGTAGGGTGCCTGTGAGATCGCCGACACACCACGGACGCCGGGCAGCGCCGCGAGCCGTTCGGTGATCAGCCGCTGGAACACCAACGACTCGTCGTGCGACTGGATTCGGTCGCTCTCCGGCGCAAGGTAGAACGTCACCAAACCCTCGGGCTCCAGCCCGGGATCGACGCGGCTCAGCTGCCAGGCGCTCTTGATCAGCAAGCCGGCACCGACCAGTAACACGACGGCCAGGCAGATCTCGACGGCGACCAGGAGTCGGCGCACGTGATACCGCGCGGTTACCGTCCGCCCCGACGCGGCCAGGCCATGGCGTAGCTGGGCGGCGATGAGCCGTACCGCCGGAAC
>CBDUXW010000140.1:0-7458 GCA_965371275.1 uncultured bacterium
CGTGGCCTGCCCAGCGACATTGTGCCGAGCGACGCCGCGCGGACGCTCGCCGCCGACGATGCCGGATTGGCGGGCGAACGAGTATTCGGTGCCTACGTTGCCGCCTCCCGGTGGGGCGGGGGATTTCAGCAGACCACCTACATGGACGAGGTGTCGGTTGTTCGCGACGGCCGTATCGAGATCGACGCGGCGTCATTGCGGGCCCGCGAGTTTTTGGTTTCCGGAGCTTATCCGTTGGCACTGGGGCGGCTGGTGATCGGCGGCACCGCGAAGCTCGTGCAAGCCCAGGCGCGCCTGCAGTCGATCCCTTTCGAGAATTTCACGGATTCCGACGTGACGGCCGGCGGTCTGCTCGCGGCGGCTCGCCGCGGCCCCGGCGTGCCCACCGACACGGTGTTCGCTGTCGACGTGGGCGTCCTGTTCATCCCGTCGGCAAAATTTCGCGTCGGCGCAGTAGTCAAGAACCTCAATGCGCCTTCGCTAGACAGCGCCCCCGAAGAAATCGGGCGGTTGCCGCGCCAAATTCGCATCGGTGGATTGGCTCTCTTGCACCCACAAGTCAAGTTGACCCTTGATTTCGACGTCGACAACGACACCTTGCTCGACGGTGGCAGAGCTCGGCGTGAGCTGGGCGGGGGAGTCGAGTGGGCAGTCGAGGCCGTGGCGTTGCGGGCCGGACTTCTCTTCGACCTGGCTGCGATAGAGAGCCGTGCCCTCTATACGTTCGGGCTGGGTATCGCAGGGCAGACTTTTCGCGCCGACATGGCAGGTAGCTGGGCTCCCGATCGCGCTGGATTCGGATGGATCGGGGCCCTGGTCGCCGCGTGGTAACCATGCGAGCCCGAGCCGTCCTCCAGATGGTCATGGTGGTCGTGGCGGCGATGGTCGTCGTGCTCGTCTACGTGCAATGGGACAACGACGGACCGGACGGCGACCTGCCCGATTCGGCGCCGTCGCCGCCGGGTCCGGAAGGCGCCGTATCGTTCACGAGCGGCCTCCGATACACAGCGAGCGAGAATGGATTGCCGGTGTATCACCTGCAGGCGGGCCAGCGGCTCGGTTTTGCCGACAGCCGTAGTGAGTTCGGCGGCGGCGTCCAGCTCACACTGATGAGCCAGCCGCAGGAAGAGGGCGCGGCGCAGGAGACGACATTCATCGCCGGTGATCGCATGGATCTGAGCGAACGCCCCGGCGGAACCCAGGAAAATCGGTACGACGAGATTCGCATCCGCGACGGCGTTCGTGCCTTGTTCGCCGGCGGCGTCGAGCTCGACACAGAATACCTGGTGTACCGAAACGGTCGTCTGAACACCGATGCCGGCGTCGTCCTGCGCATCGCCGGACTGGTCATCGAGGCGCGGGTGTTTCGCTATGATCCGGATACCGCTCGCGGCCGTGTAACCGGTCGGCACCCGGACACGCCGGACCGGGGATTTGGGGACGTCGTGCAGATTCGTACCGACGATTTACCGACGTCGGACGGGGCGCCGATCGTCGAGTTGCAGGGGCGTGCTTCCATCCTCGAGTACGACGCCACGAACGCGGAGATGTTGCTGCGCCAGTCGCCGCAGGTCGAGCTGCCGGACGCCACAATGGCCGGCAACGAGATCATCTTGCAGGTCGATCCGGAGTCGAATCGAGTGCAGCAGATCGAGGCTCGCGGCAGCCGGAGCCGGGTGCTATGGCTCAGTGCCGAGGGACCCGGCGAACACGTTCTGCGCAGCGACTCGATAACCGTCGAACTGGATGGGAATGGAGTTGCCCGTGCGCTGCAGGCGGTATCCGACGGCGGGCCACGGCCGCGCTTCGAGCTCGGCGAGGCTGGCGAGCTGAGGGGTGATTCGATCGAGTTGCTGCTCGGTGATTTCGGTGACGGGGCGGTGGTAGCGCGAGGTACCGCGCGCTACGCGCCGCAATCGGAGAATGAAATGCTGCGGTCGCTGCAGTCCGGCGTGCTGCGGATCGACGTGGGTACCGCGGGTGTCGAGCAACTGGAAGCGACCGACGGTGTTGAGGTCGCCCTCAACACGAGCAACGGCGAGCCCACTACGTTGAGCGGGCCGCGTGCGCGCTTCAGGTATCAAGACGGCGTCCTCGGTAGCGCCGACTGGGATTCGGGGGTGCGCTACGTTTCGGGCAACAGCACGGTCGAAGCGGCGCGTGGCGCGTACGATCCGACGACGGAGAACTGGGTACTCGATGGCGACCCGCGACCCCGAATGGAGGCCGAGGAGTACGAAATCAGCGCCGACTCGATGGTCGTGCAGGCGGGCGGCGGCGCCGCGCTTGTCGGCGACGTCCGCGCCGGATTACGCGGTGGCTTGATCGTCAGCATCGCGCCGTTGTTCGGCGGAGCCGACGAGATCGGCGCCCAGGCGGATGCGTTGGACGTCGATGCGGGCGGGCGTCTCGACTTTCACGACAACGCCCGTGTTACGCAGGGCGACCAGTTGCTGCGGGCCGATCAGATCGTTCTGCTATCCGGTACCAACGAGCTGACCGCCAGCGGCAACGTTCTCGCCAGCCTTGTGAATCGAGGCGGCAATCGCGACGCGGAGGACGCGCCCGGCGAGGTGGTCTTCCTGGGCGACCGGCTACTGGTAGCCGGGTCGCCTCCCGAGTTGCGTCTGGCGGGCAACGCCAGCCTTGACGCCGGCGTACGCAAGATCGAAGGCAACATGCTCACCGTGCAGTTCAACGAAACCGGCGATTGGCAGGCGATCAACGTCGACGGCGCCGTCACGATGGTCGACCCCGGTGGCCGAGCCGAGGGCGCTCGTCTCGAGTACGACTCGGCGACGGGGGTGGTGACGGTATTCGCTCCGCCAAATGCCCAGGCGACTTTTACGAATAGCCAGGGAATCGACATAAGCGATCCGGAGGGGCTGCGATTGGAATGGGGGGACGGCACCGTGTCGGTCACCGCCATGCAGAAGGGGACGACCCAGACGGTGAGGTCAGGCGGCTGAGCGCCGATTCATCGCCGCGGGAAATGCGTTCCGCTCCCTGCTACAGGTAGTCGAACGGTTCGACGCCGGCTTCGTCGGCGTCCAGTACCTCGGTGATCGATGAGGGACTGCCGCTTTCCGCCGCGGCGAGGTCAATCTGCCGGGGCGCGTCGAGTTTCCGTGCGTCGGCATCATGCACGACAAGGACACGGGGCCGGCGCAGGGCCTCGGCGTTGGCCTGATAAACGATGCCGACCTCACCGCTGTTGAGTTTCACGCAGGTGCCTGGCGGGTAGTAACCGACCATCTTCGAAAAGCCGTCGAAGAGAACGGGGTTGAACTTCACCGGGGCTTCCGCCTGCATGATGTCCATGGCCTCGTCCGGCGGGATCTCGCCGCGATACGGACGTATCGAACGGAGAGCGTCGTACACGTCCGCGATCGTGATGAGCTCGGACACCAGGTGCAGGCGCCACCTGGCGGCGTCAGCCCGGCTGCGATCCTGAGTGAGGTGATGCTCGTACGCCACGATGGCTGACAGGTCACCGACGCCTTGGGTCGTGGCCAGCATCTTGGCTCCTTGCAGGCTGTGATCGGCCATTTCGGCCCATTCGCTGTCGTCCAGTTTTCCGGGCTTCCTCAGGACGTCGCCGGAGACGCGCTCCTTACCGATGTCGTGGAGCAGCGCGGCGAGCGTAATTTCGTGCAGGTCGAACTTCGAGAAGCTCAGCCCTTGGGCGATCGCCAGCGACAGGGTGGCGACGTTGATGGAGTGGGTAAACGAGTATTCGTCATGGACCTTGAGGGCCTGCAGCGCGAGCAGGGGCCGCGTTTGCTGGATGCCTACCTCGACGATCTCGCGGACGAACTCCTTGGTCTCGTCGAGGTTTTCGAGTCGGCCCGTCTCGCGGTAGCCGTGACGCAGTTTGCGAACCACGCGCAACCCCGAAGCGTAGGCTTCCCAGGCTCGAATCAACAGGTCGGGCAGCGGCTCGTCGCTCGCTTCTACAGCCAACGCCGCGGCAACGATGTTCTGGATTTCCTCGGTTTCGACGATGGCCTCTACGCCGCCCTGTGTTTCGAGGTCTTCGGCGTCGAGATTCAAGATGCGCAGGAAGCTCACCACCTCCCATGAGCGCAGGCCCTCCGAAAAGATGAGCTTTTCGATCTTGGCGTGTCGTAGCACCTTGGCGAGCTCGGTGAACGCCTCTCCCTGTACCGGGACCTGCAGGTCGCCGACGACGAACTCGTCGCCGGCCAAGACGATAGGAATCTGTTGCTCACGCTGCAGGAGCTCGCGAAGCCGGCGAAAGCAATCGTCGGTGGCCGTTTTGATGTGGGGATGTCCCGGCGGATACAGCGACAGCGCCCGTTGGCCGGTCAGCAGCGCGGCGGCAACTTCATGAAATTCCTTACGGTTGGCGAACATGGTCAGGTGGCGACCGAGTCGTGGGCGTCGGTGGTGGGCGACGCCTGGTCGGCCGGGTCATCGTCCCCGGATTCGCTCTGCAACACCGCTTCCGGCGCCGCCCCGGCGGATTCTCCTTGCAGCGTCGCCATCGCCCACGCGGCCGCCTTGCCGGCCGGCGCACGGCGGCTGCGAAAAAAGAGGGGACGGTGCGGTATACGACGCAACGTCGCCAGAGATTTCCCGTCGCCGATTCGGGCGACGGCGATCGCGGCGGCGCGAATGGCTTCGGTGTTTTGGCCGATGAAGTTCGCGAGTCGCAACAGCTCGCGCAGACGGGGCGCGGCGATTCGCCCGCCGGGATGTCCGAGGCCGCGGATGGCGAGCAGGCTGACTTCGTCGTCTTCGTCGTCGATCGCTTCGATGAGAACTTGAGCAGCGGTTTCGTTTTGCAGCTTGCCGAGCGCGCGTACGGCCTCGCGACGAACGCGGGCATCCGGGTGCTCGATGATGATGCGTAGGTGGCGGACGAATCGAGGGTCGCCGATCTCGCCGATGATCCACACCAGGTTACGAACGAAGAACCAGCGTTTGTCACGCATGTGCTTCTTGATTTCAGGAAGTGCCTGGTCGCCGATGGCGGCCAGCATGCGTACCAAGTGAACGCGGATCGGTCGCGACCCTTCCTGCGCCAGTGCCTCCAGCAACGGTTGTACGGCCATGGGGCCGAGAGACCTGAAGATCGTCGTCGCGGCATCGATCTGGGTGCGCTGCTTGCCGGCGAGATTGCGCACGACCTCACGGAGCGTGTGCGGATTGCAGAAGCGCATCAGGATGTCGAGCGCAACCTGGCGCTGCCGGTCGGGGCGGCCGCTCGTCGGAATCAGGTGCTCGGAGAAGTCGCGGAGGATCTCTTCCGTGGCGATGTATTGGCCGCTGACGATGAGCTCCGGGAGCGCCCGTTCGAGCTCGAGGGCGAGCTCCTCGTACTCCTCGTCGTCGGTGACGGTTTCGACGACCAAGAGCATGATCTTGACCTTGCGCTGCACGAGATAGCCCGGCTCCATCTCGCGCATGCGCTTGCCGATGACATCCGTATCCCAGACGCCGGCAGGTTGATCGTCGGTGAGTAGCTGCTCTAGAGAGGCCTTGTAGGTCGTGCTGAGGTACTGGTCGGGGTTTTCCCCGTGGATGGCCTCGGTGAGCTGCGGCCAGAGGTCGGCGAACGTGCGCCGGTCCTCGTCTTTGGAGACCAGCCGTTCCACCTTGTCGCGAATTGCCTGCTCCATCGCGTCGCGTTCGCTGCGTGCCTCCAAGAGGCGCTGGAACAGTCCGAAGATGCGCGGCGAAGCACCCTGGCGGGTGTTCAGCGCGTAGACGAGAAGATCTTCCACCTGCTCGCGCGTCAGCGCCGCGCCGATGTTGTGCGTCAAGTCAGTGTCGCAGAACTCGGCGGCGGCGGCGCGCACCATCCGTTCTTCCTCCTCGTCCCGGGCGACGGACGTGGAGTCAGCGGCGCCGCCGACCTCGAGTGGCTGGCCCAGAAGCTCAATCCATACTTCCTTGTCGAGGCGGTCATAGAATTGGCCGAACACGCCGGCAACATTGTCGATGCATTCACCACCACGCGCCGCGGCGGCCTCGCCGACGTGAGTGCACACGGCCCGCACCAGTTGCAGGCGCGACATCTCGGAGATCCCGTCGATCTTGGCGCTGCTGTCGAGCAGCCAGCTAAGGAAGTCGCTGAGCTGCTGCGGGTTTTCCGCCAGGGCGTCCCAGTCGATGTTCTCGAGCTCGGCTTCGTCGCTGTAGCCGCCGAGTATGTTTTCCCATATTTCGGCGTCCGGGTCAGACTCGACCTCTTCGTCTTCGAACAGGCGCTCGAGCTGCAGCAGCTCGAAATTGATGCCCACCATGGGGCGGGCGGCGGCGGCGCTGCTGATCCCCCCCTCTTGCTTGAGCGCTTCCGGGTCGGCTGCCAGCAGCTCGGCGAGATGTTGCAAGGCGGTCGCTTCGATACCGGCGTCGAGGTGCAGGTGGGCGACACCGCGCTGGTGCAGCCGGCTGGCGATGCCGCCGACGGCGCGGCTGCCGGCGGCGATGTCGAAACGGCCGACGCGCAGGCTGTCGGGGAGAACCGACAACGTGAGACGGCCTTCGCGCAGGAATGGCTGCAGGACCTGGTGGGCGCGGCCGACGGCATCGCCGACGACGGGCGACGAGGCGGGATAAAGCTGCAAGGCCTTGACGGCATAGGCGAAGTCGCGGAGTGCGTCCGCCAGAGGTGGGGCTTCGATGTGCGACGCCGTGGCGTCGCCCGGCTCGGCGACCACGACTCAAGTTCCTCGGATCAGGGCGTGCAAGCGTGTTGTGAGGTCGGCGTCGCCCGGGGCGACGTGCCAGTTGACGAGGTCGATCAGGGTTGCGGGCTGCAACACGTCGCCCTTCTTGCGCAACCTGTTGAACGTGTCGATCGACCGGCGCAGGCGCTCCTGGTCTACGAATTCGACCGCCGCAGCGAAGGCGAACACACGCTCGCGGACGAAGAGCTTGGATTTGAGCTTCGACGACCATGAATCGACCAGTTTCAAGAATCGACGCAGCTGCTTCTCATCGAGGCGCGGTCCGGCGAGCAAGAAGAAATACGACGTTTGGCGGCCGCGGGTTGCCCGCAACGCCAGGGTCGTTCCGCTCAGCGCGATCGGCGTCCAGTCTACGCTGCCGGTTACCGCCTGCTTGATGTGGATCTCGAACTCCTCAGCCGCCGCCCGCGCGACAAATTCCTGCTCGCCGATTCGGTTGCGTGCCTCGCCCGGGTCACGGATCGGCCGCGGTCGTGTCGCTGGCTCGCGGGAGAGAGGGCGGTCGGGAGTCGTCGCCGATGTGGCCGCGGCATCCGTGGTAGCAGTCGCGCTCGGTTCCCTGTGTCGATCGTCGTACGCCGCCCGCCGTGCCGCGTTGCGCAACACGGCATATGCCGCGTTGAGCTCGACCATTTTTTCCTTGGCGAGGTGTTGGAGATCCTCATCGAGATTGGCGACACGGTCGGGATGGCAGGCGCGCACGCGCTCCCGAAAGGCGCGGCGAATGTCGTCGTCAGGG
>CBDUXW010000141.1:0-7427 GCA_965371275.1 uncultured bacterium
GTTGACGCGCTGTCGGAGCAGGCAGGCTGCGTACTCAAGGTTCTTCAGTCGGAACTGCAACTGAATTTCTTCTACAAGATAAAAGCAGAATACGCCGATCTCGTCATGCCGAGTGCTCATTTCGGAGATGTCGTGGCGAGAGTGTTTCCAGATGCCACGTCAGATATTGATGAGGCTTCAGCGTGTCTTGCGATGCAGAGACACCAAGCGTGTGTTTTTCATTCAATGCGGGTGCTAGAGCATGGGCTTGAATGGACATGTAAAGAACTAGACATATCAATGCCGCCCTACGCACAGTGGCAGGAAATCATCAATAGCATTAGGGGTGCAATCAATAAATGGCAGCCGGCGAGGAAGACGGGAAAAGACCGAAAGCGTCGTGATTTCCTCGCGTCGTCCGTTGCACATCTTCAAGTCGTAAAAGACGGATGGAGAAATCACGTTACCCATGCTCGGGGTGTTTACTACACACCCGAGGCCGCAGAGATGATTTATCGCTCTGTCCGCTCCTTTATGCAGGAGCTAGCTGATCATGATGAACGCTGAGGCTTCTGGTCTTTCCCTGCCGCTTCCACTTCATCCTTCGGCACATGCACGATACGCCGAGCGAATGCGGACAGCCGCTCCATGGGCGTCGCGTTCTTCGGCGCGTCGGGCACGGCTACAGGCTCACTCACTAGGCGACGGTTCGCCATCATCGTCGGATTCCTTTCGTTGTCGGCCTCGTCTCAATTGTGGTTCAGCCCCCTTAGCTCGTTTGCTCGGCGGCAAGATCGGCACCGATCAGAGCCTCATAGGTGAGGCGCTTGCCGACGATGTTGCGTGCGGCCAACAGGAAGCGCATCGCGTCGTTGCCCCCACGCTCGTTGAACCGAAACGACTGCTCATCGAGGTACCGGAACAAATGAAACGGCTCGACGGACACGTAGGTGCCCTTGACGGCGCGCTTCAACAGGCTCCAAAAGTTCTCCAAGCCGTTGGTGTGGATCTTGCCGTCCACGTACCTCTCGGAGTGGTCGATAACGCCGTGGAGGTATTCATCTTCGAGCCCGTTGTAGGACGGCAGCGCATCGGTGTAGACAGCCGCACCGGACTCGACGTGCTCCCGGACCTTGCCCTGCAAGCTGCGCTTTCGGGTGTTGGCAACCTGGGCGACACGGACGCGGCTGGTGCCGTCGTTGCCGTGGCGCTCCAACAGGCCCATGACGGCGACCTTACCGACCGGGCCGCGACCCTTGATCATGCGTTCCCGCTTGGCGCTGTGCATGAAGCGGGCACGGCCACCGATGAAAGTCTCGTCAACCTCAACGTCGCCGTCGAACTTGTCGAAGGAGTCGGTCTGCATGGCGAGCCGGATTCGGTGCAGCATGAACCATGCGGTTTTCTGAGTGACGCCAATGGCGCGGGCCAACTCGTAGCTGCTGATTCCGTTCTTGCAGTTCACCAGCATCCACATGGACGGCATCCACTTCGACAGCGGGATGGGCGAGCCCTCGAAGATGGTTCCGACCTTGATGCTGAATTGCTTCTTGCAGTTGCGGCACTTCCAGAGGCGACGAGTCTTGAGAAAGTAGTGCTCGTCTACCGAGCCGCAACCAGGGCACTCCTGGTTACCTTCGGGCCAGCGAAGGTTGGCGACAAACGCCAGTGCTACATCTTCGTCCGCGAAGTATTGAACCGCTTCCAACAGGGTCTGAGGCGCTTCGTCTTTGGCTTCCATCGGGCTCCATCCTTGTTCTCTAACCTTCATTATGTGGACAGTATACCCGGAAAACGCTGGTGAGTCAACTATATTATTGCCTTCGCTAAGGCTGGTGTGGTGGTTTACTCGGACGTCTCGGCAACGACCTCGCCGAGCGTTCCGACCGCGTCGCCGAGCTGCTGGTCGGTGAGATACGGGGCCGGCCCGAGGCGCAGCGTGGAGCCGCGGTAGTCGGTGAAGACCCCGCGCTCACGCAGCCGTCCGCTGATGTCGGCAGCGTGCGACGTTCGCAGCACGAGGAACCCGCCAACGTCCTCGAGATTCACGGAGCGATCGCGAGCGATAATTTTCGGGTCGGCATCGAGCGCATCGAATGCGGCGGCCAGAAGGCCGACCTGATGCCGGCTCACTTCGCGCAACAACTCCGGCGCGAGTCCCTGCTCGACCAAGAAGTCGAACACGGCGGCGGCCCGATAGTGGCTCGTCGGGTCGTAGGTCGCGCCGGCGAAGCGTGCCGCGCCGGCGCCGTACAACACCCGGTGAACTTCTCCGGGCCCGGCGTTGTCGCCGCCGTCGGTGTCGTCGTCCGCAACACACTCCTCGTCACTCGCCGCTGTACCGCCGGGTCCTTCACCGAGGGCCTCGAACTCGCTGAACCAGCCGGTGACCACGGGACGCAGCTCACAACCCGGCGGTATGCGTAGAAAACAGTTGCCTTCGCCGAGCTGGCAGTACTTGTAGCCGCCGCCGACGACAAACGCGCCCTCGAGCTTCTCGTCGGGGAGCGAGAACGGAATGGCGTTCAGGGCATGGTAGGCATCGACCAACAACGCGGCGCCGGCCTCGTCACAGGCGCGTTGTACGGACGCCAACCCTCGAACGATTCTCGCCGACTCGAAGAAGACACACGAGACGGCGGCGGCTGCCGTCTTGTTGTCGACCGCCGCGGCGACCCGCTCAGCCACCGTTTCGACAGGATCCGTCGCCACCCGAACGATCTCGACACCCGCCTCCGAAAGGCGATCGAGCTGGCGGCGCAGCGTATAAAACTCACCGTCGGTGGTGACGATCCGCGGGCGCTCCGCCAACGGCAGCGCGGATAGAAACCGCACCACGAGCTCGTGCGTATTGGCGCCCAACGCGATGTCACCTTGGCGATCTTCGAGCAGGGCAGCGAAGCCGCGCGCCACACGGTCGGCGGCGGCGAAGGCACGGTCCCATTTGTCGTCCACCAGCTCGGCGGCGTCGAGCCACGCACGCTGCTGGGCCGCGAATCCGACGTCGGGCCACGCTTGATGCGAGTGCCCGGTCAACAAAGGGCGCTCGCTCACCCGGAAACGGCTGTAGTGGGGCGCCAGCGCGTTGGGGGAGCGGCGCAGGTCGTCGAGCTTCACAGCTCGGCGCGAATCGCCCAGAGATCGGGGAACAACGGTTTGAACAGCGTCGTTCGCAGGTACTCGGCCCCTGCCGAGCCGCCGGTCCCCCGCTTCGTACCGATGGTCCGCTCGACCATCTTGACGTGCCGATAGCGCCACTCCTGCAGGCCTTCGTCGAGATCGGTCAGCCGCTCGCACAACTCGGTCGACGCCGGATCGTCTCGATAAATCCCGATCAAGATTTCCTGCACCGCCTCCGACGCCGGGTTCGGCTCGGAAAAATCACGCTGCAGCATCTCCATCGGGACCGGGTAGCCCTTCGCTGCCAGAAAATTGAGGAATGCGTCCCACAAGCTCGGCGCAACCAGCCGCGCCTCGAGGCGGCGCCACTCGTCGCTGCCTTCCTCGTAGCGGTCGAGGGCGGCGGCGTTCTTGGCGCCGAGCGTGAACTCCAGCTCGCGGAACTGGTACGACTGGAAGCCGCTTCCCGACTCCAGACGATCGCGGAAGGTCAAGAATTCCACGGGGGTCATGGTCTCGAGAATGTCGAGCTGCGCCACCAGGATCTTGAAGATCGTGAGAACACGCTTCAGCGTATGCTGCGCGCGCGGCGTATCGCCGGCGGCGAGCAGGCGGTCGAGATAGTCGAGCTCGTGCAGGACCTCTTTGAACCAAAGCTCGTACACCTGGTGCACGATGATGAACAAGACTTCGTCGTGCTCCGGATCATCGCCGCGCGGGCGCTGGAGCGCCAGCAGCTCGTCGAGCTTGAGGTACTCGCCGTAGGTCAGTGACATTCGATGTTCCTCCAGCGGGCTCGCGCAGATGCCGCTACGTTGGAGCGTCGGCGTCGATAATGGCGCCGACGGCCTCCTCGAGAATCGACCCCAAGGTCTCGATTGTGGCTTCACCTTCTTCCACCGTCGCTCGGGCAGGATACCCGAAATAGGCCCGCGGCCCACCCGCTTCCTCGAACGTCGCGTGCCCGGCTCGGATCGCCTGCGACAGCGACGCCGGATTATCGGTCAGCCCGGCGCGCTCGGCTTCGCGAACCGCTTCAGGGCATGCCGCCATCACCACCGACGTCTCGTACTGTCCCGCGTGGCAGGCGCCGCTCTTGAACTCGTCGGACAGACGAAGGGCCCACGGTTTCGACGTGACGTCGGGGAATACGACACGCATGCGCCCGTCCTTCTCGATACGATCGACAGCGTCGCGGATCGATTCGATGTGACGCGGATCGAGGTGCGAATTGGCAATCGCCAGCGTTTCGAACCCGTGGTCAGCCAGGCTTCGCGCGACGTCGTACAGCAACTCGCTGACGGTCTCAGGACGAAGCGATATCGTCCCGGGAAACCCGGCGGCGAAGCCTGCCGATGTGTAGGTAAGCGGCGGCAGGATAAGTACGTTGAGGCCCCGTGCCGCCAGCTTGTGCGCCGCCGAGCGGGCCATCGACTCGGCAATGATGACGTCGGTATCGAGCGGCAGGTGCGGGCCGTGCGCCTCGATGGCGCCCACCGGCAGAATGGCGACGGCCGCCGAGGCCTCGAGACCTCGAACTTCCTCCCACGTCAGCTCGCGCAGTTCCGACACCGGCATCCGGCGATTATAGTGCAGGGCGTCATGAGCTATTCGCCGCCCGAGCAGTTCAACATCGCCGACTACTTTCTCGACCGCCGGATCGAGGAAGGCAAAGGCAATCGGCCGGCCGTCCGCACCGACGACGCCGTGCTCACCTACGCCGACGTGCAGGCACTGGCCAACCGATTCGGCAACCTGCTGCGCGAGGCCGGCATACAGCCGGAGCAACGGGTAATCATCGCCCTGCCCGATTCCCCCGAGTTCGTCGGCGCCCTGTTCGGCACGCTGAAGATCGGCGCCGTGGTGGTAATGTTGAACCCGCAGCTCAACCGCGAGGCGATCGAGTATTTCTACGCGTATACGCGGGCGCCGGTGGCGTTCGTACACGAGGCGACCCGCTCCGCGTTCGAGGAGGCTCGCGCCCCGATGGGAAGCAACGGTCAAGAGGTTCCCGCGCCGACAACTACATTCCCCGAGCAGCTCCTGGTCGTCGGCGAACCTGAATTCGGCAACCGTCTCGCAGCCTGCTCCGAGCGGCTCGACAACTTCCCGACACATCGCGACGACGCCGCCATCTGGCTGTTTTCCGGCGGCACTACCGGCAAGCCGAAAGCCGTCGTGCAAACACACAACGCGTTCGCCAACACCACGGAGTGCTACGCCAAGCAGGTGATCGACTACGCGGAGTCGGACATCACGATGTCGGTGCCCAAGCTGTTTTTCGGGTACGCGACCGGCTCAAATCTCCTGTTTCCGTTTGCTGTCGGCGCCTCGACCGTGCTGTTTCCGGAGCGCTGCACCGCCGACACGCTGTTCGAGAAGATCGCCACGCATCGGCCGACGCTGCTGATCAACGTGCCCACGATGATCTACCACCTGGTAGCGCACGACGACGCGGGCGCGCAGGATCTGTCGTGCCTGCGGCTGTCTACCTCGGCCGGCGAGGCGCTGCCCGTGGAGCTGCACGACCGTTGGATGAAGGCGTTCGGCGTCGAGTTGCTCGACGGACTGGGTACCGCCGAGATGTGGCACGTCTTCCTGTCCAACGCCCCGGGCGCCGTCCGTCCCGGCACCCTGGGCACGGTGGTACCCGGCTTCGAAGTAAAGGTGTGCGACGACGACGGCGCCGAGTTGCCCGACGACGAGATCGGCTGGTTGTGGGTGCGGGGCAACTCGCGGGCGCTCGGTTACTGGCAGCAGGCCGATAAGACCGCCCAGGCGTTTCGCGGCGAGTGGTACGTATCGGGCGACATGGTGCGTCGCGACGCCGACGGCTACTTCACCTACTGCGGCCGCGGCGACGACATGCTGAAAGTGTCGGGCAAGTGGCTGGCGCCCAGCGAGGTGGAAAACTGTCTCCTCGAGCATCCTGCGGTGGAAGAGGCGGCCGTGGTCGGTGTCATGAATGACGAAGGACTCACGAAACCGCACGCCTTCGTCATGCTGAAGGCGAAACGGCGCGCTGAAGCCGAAGAGAAACCCGCAGCCGAAGCGCTCGCCGAAGAGCTGAAGTCCTGGGTGCGCGAGCGCCTCGAGCCCTACAAGTATCCGCGCGAGGTGTCGTTTCTCGACGACTTTCCGCGCACCCATCTGGGCAAGGTCGACCGCGGCGCGCTCAAGGCACGATCCTGACACCGGCGGGCGCCGCAGCGTATTCTGAGAGTTACGGTCCCCGCCGACCAGGAGAGATTCCATGGTACGCAAGCCCCGCAGCGTGAAGCACAGCCTCCCCGTGATCGCCGGTCTCGCACTCGGCATCGTCGGCACGGCGATGTTTGCCGGCGCCGCCGGCCCGGTCGCAGCAGCGACCCAGGACCCGAACGCCGTCTTCCAGCTCCAGCAACAGCTCAGCAATTTGCAGATGAACACACAGACCCGCCTCGACATGATGCAGGCCAAGGTCGACATGCTCGAGCGCAACTTGCAGAACTTCCAATACCAGGTGCAAACCGCGGCACCCAGCCGCGCCGGGCAGACAATTCCGACGCCCAACGATCCACTGCCGGGAACGTGGACCATGGGCCGATTGGTCAGCGAGCAGAGCGAATCGCAACTGTTTGTGCTCACCGCCGCCGGCGGCCGGCTCCTGGCTCAGGTCGGCAACACGTCCGACGGACCGGGACTCGTACTGTTCGATCCCGCCGGCGGCATCAGCGCCGCGCTGCTGGCCACGCCGCAGGGACCGGAACTGCGCATGCGCGACGCCAACGGCGAGCTGCAAACGGTGCTCTCCGGACAGTGAGGCGCTCATCGACCGCCACTTCAGGCGCCCGGCTGCGCCCCGGCCGAACCCGCCGCGCGCACTGATGGCCGGCTACTCGGGCACGCCGCTGGCGAAGAAGCTCGGCATCAAGGAAGGCCACACGATCGGGCTGATCGGTGCCGCCGCTGACTTCGAAGCCACCCTCGCCCCCCTGCCCGACGGCGTGGTCGTACGGCGCCAGGCACGCGGCCGCTTCGACGTCATCGTGTACTTTCCCGCCCACCAGTCCGAGCTACGGCGTCGCTTCGCCAAGCTGGCGACACACCTGGTCGCCAACGGCGGCTTCTGGGTCGGATGGCCGAAGAAAGCCTCAGGAGTGCCCACGGACATGGCGTTCGACACCGTGCAACACGTCGGGCTCGACGAAGGGCTGGTCGACAACAAGACCTGCGCTATCGACGACGTGTTCTCGGGGCTCCGCTTCGTCGTCAGGGTCGCGAACCGCAGCGATTGGCCGCCCGGCTAGCGCCTCAGATTTCCTCAATCAAGAAGCCCTTCGATAGAC
>CBDUXW010000142.1:0-7399 GCA_965371275.1 uncultured bacterium
GTGCGCCACCGGCGCCGGGTACGCTGAATATCCCCGCGCCCGTCGAGTAGACGACGGTGTCGTTCGGCCCCCAATGGGCTCCGGTGCCCCGGAAGTCGGCAACGAGAGTCTGGGTCGGGCCACCGGCAAGTCGCGTCGTCTGCAACGCGGTCCCGGTGCTGAACAGCACGCGCTCGCTGTCGGGCGAGATGTCGTAGAGCGCGAACGACTCCGATACCAGCACACGGGATTCGAGCTCATCAAGCCCGCGGGTGTAGATGCGAGCGCCGGCACGATAGGCGACCTGCCGCCCGTCGGGCGAGATCGCGATCGACGGACGGTTGACGGTCACCCTGCCCTCAGCCAGGTCGAGGTAGGTAATGAAGCGGGTCAGCGGGCGGTCGACGACGGGAACCGGCTTGACAGCCCACACGATTGCCGCGACGACGATCATCAAACCTGCCGCGGCCACGCCGAGCTGCCACGCGGGACGGCCCGGAACGTGAGCGGCTGCATCGTCCGGCAAGCTCTCTCCCGGAGCGAGCGCTTCGTCGATTTCAAGCGCCGCGTCGCCGATGTCGCGCAGCCTCCTGTCCGGGTCTTTTTCGAGGCAGCGCCGCAACAGCCTGCGCAGCGCCGGCGGCGAGTCGGCGGGTAAAGCATCAAGGTCAGGAACGTCACGGATGACCGCGGCGATGACCTCCGTGACGTCGTCGCCGCTGAAGGCCCGAGCGCCGGTCAGCATCTCGTAGAGGACGACCCCAAAAGCCCATACGTCGACCCGACGATCAAGGACCTTGCCCTTTGCCTGCTCGGGCGACATGTATGCGGCCGTGCCCAGGACCACGCCGACTCCGGTTGCCGCCAGGATCGTCGGCGAAGCGCTGATCTCCGGCGACACGTCCTTGGCCGGCGCCTCGTCGAAATAGGCTTTGGCGAGCCCGAAGTCCAACACCTTCACCGTGCCCTCAGGCGTCACCATGAGGTTGGCGGGCTTGAGGTCGCGGTGGATGATGCCCTTGGAGTGCGCCGCTTCGAGCGCGTCGGCGACCTGCGCCGCCAGCCGCAGGGCCTCGTCCAGCTCGATCGGGCCACGGCGAATTCGATCGGCGAAGTTCTCCCCCTCCACGAGCTCCATCGCGATGAAGCTCGTGTCTCCGGAGCCCTCCAGCCCGTAGATCGCGGCAATGTTGGGATGGTTGAGCGAGGCGAGCAGCTTCGCCTCACGCTCGAAGCGCTCGAGTCGCTCTCGATCCACCGCCAGCGACTCGGGCAGCACCTTGATCGCCACCTTGCGACCCAGACGGGTGTCCTCACCGAGGTACACCTCGCCCATGCCGCCCGCACCGAGCGGTTCGAGGATTTCGTAATGTCCGAGGGTTTTGCCGACCAAGATGATGGCTTCCTGTCGGGAGGAAGTGAACGGGTAGCCTATGTGGACGGGTCCGTACGGATCAACGGGTCAAGCCAACTACATCGCCGACAATCCAGGAAGTCGATCTCCTCGAGGCCCACAGCGGCTTGCTACCGGCGTCGCGTTGCCTTCCGGCGGCAGGTCTAACCGGGTCACTCCGAGAGCGGTTTCCAAATGCCGACGATGTTCCCCTCGGGAGCCGCGAGCCAGGCAAAGCTCCCTTGCCCTGGAACGTCGACGGGTTCAACAAGGGTCTTGCCGCCCAGCTCGGCCGCTCTCGCCAGACTCGCCTCGAGATCCTCTACTTGCACGTACACGGTGACGTAGATGCCCCACTCGGGCGCGAGCTCCACAATATGGCCCGGGATGGCGCCCTCGCCGCCCGTGTCGATCGCAAGGCCGGCCTCGGGGCCGCCGATATCCCAGTTGAACAACTTCGAAAAGAACTCCCGGGTCTGCGGGCCGTTGGCGCAGCCGATCTCGAAGTGCACGACGGGATTGCTGGACATGGTTTCCTCTCCTTGCGAACGATCTGTGTGCCGTCGCCCACCCCCGTCACCTGACCCTCGCCCCGCACCGATGCCGGTGCGATGAAACGGTAGCCACGACCTACCGGGGAAAGTGAGCCGCTAGCCTACGTTCAAGCCCGTAGGAGGATCAACGGGTCGGGCCCGAACGACACGCCGGGCGCGCCGGGTCGCTGTAAACCTTCCGTTTCCTCTCCGCATCAGAGTATTGGAGGCGGACGTTCGTTGATATTTTCCAAAACATGGATAAAATGCCGGCCATGAGTCGTCAAGAACAGCAAACAACCCCCGCGCGCGACTGGCTCAACGACTTCGAGCAGCTGCTCATGTTGGCCGTGGCGCGGCTCGCCGATGACGCCTACGGCATGCGTATCCGTCATCTCATCGAGGAGCGCGCCGGTCGCGAGGTGCCGATTGCCAGCATCTACGCGGCGCTGGAGCGCCTCGAGCGGCGCGGCTGCCTGGATAGCTGGATGGCCGAGCCCACGCCGGAACGCGGCGGCCGGGCCAAGAAGCACTTCGCGGTCACCGCGCGGGGTGTCGACCTGCTCCAGGAAGGGCGTACCGCCTTCGAGCAAATGTGGGAAGGCATCGAGCTCCGACCCGAGCTGGGGAAATCGTGATGCGCGAACGCCACGCTCCGCCGCGTCTCGCCGAATGGTCGCTTTCGCGCATTCTGGCGTGCGACAGCCGCGACGCCGTGCTCGGCGACCTCGCCGAAGATCACGCGCAGCGGCGACGTCGCGACGGCGTCATGCGGGCCCGTTTCTGGTACTGGAATCAATTGTTCGCATCGATCGCGCCGAGCCGCCGCCTACGGGCCCAGCGCAACGGCCCTGTTTCGCCCCGACGCTCCCCGTCGAGAAGGAACTCGCCCATGGATACCCTCGTTCACGACCTGCGCCAGGCGCTCCGCTCGCTGCGCGGCTCTCCCGGTTTTACCTTCGCCACCATCGCCACCTTGGTGCTGGGGCTCGGCATCACGGCGGTCATGTTCACCGTGGTGTACGGCGTTCTCGCCCGCCCCCTGCCCTACGACGATCCCGATCAACTCCTCGTCGTGCTCAAGGGCTCCGCCGACGATCCGAGCTACGAAGGGCCGAGCTCCTATCCCGCCTACGAGTTCTGGCACGACAACGCGCGGGCCTTCGACGACCTCGCCGCGTACGACCGCTACATATCGTTCACGCTGTGGCTTGGCGACGATCCCGAGCGCATTCCGGCGGCGCGTGTCAGCGCCAATTACTTCTCGACGCTCGGCGTGGCACCTGTGCGGGGTCGCGATTTCCGCCCCGAAGAGGACGAGGTCGACGCCGATGCGGTGATGATCCTCAGTCACGAGCTGTGGACCACGCGCTTCGGCGCCGACCCCGACGTCGTCGGCCGCAAGGTGCGCCTTTCACGTTCAGAGGCCACGGTCATCGGCGTAATGCCCGCCGAATTCACGGACATCCACGATCGCCCGCGCCTGTGGACGTCGATGGCGCGTGAATCGCGCCGGGAGAACACCAACTCGCTGTACATGGTCGGCCGTGTACGCGATGGCGTATCGCTGGTGCAAGCCAACGAGGACCTGGAGCGGGTTCGCGTCGAGCTCACCAGCCGCGCAACAGACATGAACTACGAGGCCATCCGCGGGCGCTCGTTGCACGACTGGCGCGTCGGCGATCTCCGTGCTTTCCTGCGCATCGCCGGCGGCGCCGTGGCGCTGGTGATGCTCATCGTGGTGGCCAACCTGTCCAACCTGGCGTTGGTGCACACCACGAACCGTGGCGCCGAGCTCGCCGTACGCACCGCCATCGGCGCCGGGCGCCTTCAGATCGTCCGCTTGTTGCTTATCGAAGCGCTAGTGCTCGGACTCGCCGGTGCCGCGCTCGCGCTATTCGTAGCATCCCGGGCCACGGAGCTGTTCCTGCGCTTGTCGCCGACAACGATCCCGCGACAAGCGGAGATCACCCTCGACGCCCCGGTGCTCGCGTTCGTGATACTCGGGAGTGTCCTGGTGAGCATGACCTCCAGCTTGCTGGCGATCGCGGTCGGGCAACGTCGCGGGCTGGTCGGATGGCTCCGCCCCGGCGGCCGGCACACCGGCTCCGGCCGCTCCGGCCACCGCGCCCAGGGCACGCTCGCCGTGGCCCAGCTCAGCCTGGCGCTGGCGTTGCTCGTTGCCGTCGGCCTGCTGATGCGTAGCCTTATCGGCCTGCAGGCGGTCGACACCGGCTTCGTGGCCCATGATGCGCTGGTGTTGGAGCTCAGCGCGCCGGCAGACCTTGCCGCCGGCGCCGAGCGCCGGGGCTTTTACGAGGAGCTCGTCGGGCGCATCGCCGCCCTTCCGGGGGTGGGCGACGTGGGCGCGGTTTCCTTCATGCCGTTCAGCGGCTGGAGCACAACGAACGTGCGCATGGAAGGCATGCCGGTGCCCGACGATGAAGACGAGCTGCCGATGGTCGAGGTCGACACGGCAGGCCCCGGGTTCTTCGCGGCGATGGGCACGCGGATCGTGGTCGGCCGCGACTTTCGCGCCTCCGATACCTTGGATTCGCCGCGCGTGGCGATCATCAATCGCGCCCTGGCTGAGCGTTTCTGGCCCGACGAGGACCCCCTCGGTCGGCGCATTTTCGACGAGGACGACGAGTTGGGCGAGGTCGTCCTGACGGTCGTCGGCGTGACAGAAAACGTCCGAGCTCGCGGCGTCGACGTACCCGTCGGGGCCAAGATGTACACCGCATACGCGCAGAGCGACTATCGGTGGCCCTACGGCATGAACGTCGTGCTGCGATCGTCGACACCCCCGCGAACGCACGCCCAGCCGATTCGCAACATTCTCCGCGACATGGCGGCGCAACCGCCGCTGGTCAGCTTCACCACGCTCGAGGACTGGCTCGCCGAGGAATTCGCCGACCTGCGCTTTCAAACCTATCTGTTCGGTATCTTCGCCCTCGTCGCCACGCTGCTGGCGAGCGTCGGGCTGTACGGCGTGATCGCCTCCGGCGTGGCGCGGCGCACACACGAGATCGGCGTGCGCATGGCGCTCGGGGCCGACTCCGCCCGAATGCTGCGCCAGGTGATCGGCTCGGGCGCCCGACTGGCCGTGCTCGGCACCCTCATCGGCGCCCCGCTGGCCCTGTTGATGGCACGCGCCATGGAGTCGATGCTGTTCGGTGTCTCGACAGTCGACCTGCCGACGTTGGTCGGGACAGTGGTAGCGCTCAACGCGGTATGCATCGTCGCGTGCTGGCTGCCCGCCCAACGCGCCAGCCGCGTCGCACCCATCGAGGCGATGCGCCAGTAGAGATGCCGCGCAGTGGGCCGTGGAGTGGCTTGCCGGCGTCGGGCTTGTCGGTCAGCCGCCGGATCCGGCGGCCACCCGGGCGGCGTAGGTGGCCGCCGGCTCGGGCCGACCCCAGGCCTCATAGAGGGTTACGAGACGCTCCCACGTGCGTATCGTGCGGGCGTGCGCGGCGCCCAGGGCGCCCTCCAGCACGACGGCCGCCGCCAGCAGCTCGCGCTCGGCTTCGTCGAAGCGGCGCTCGCCGGTGAGCGCTGATCCCCGTAACGAACGGGCGTTGGCCACCATCCAGTCGTCGGGACCCAGGGCCGTCTCGAGAATCGAGAGGGCCTCGGCGGCCAACGGCTCCGCCTCGGCGAAGCGCTCTCGGCGGTCCAGGAAGGCAGCGAGGTTGATGAGATCGATCGAGATATTGACGTTGCCGCTGCCGAGCACCTCGGTGTCGACGGCCAGGGATTCGCGGTACAGGCGTTCGGCCTCCTCGAATTCACCCTTCTCCTGGTCCAGCAGCATCGCCAGGTTGCCGATCATCGCCGCACCGGCGCTGGTGTCGCCGCCGAAGGCGCCGCGCATGAGGTCGATGGCCTCACGGTACATCTGCTCGGCGCCGTCGATATCTCCCTGTTCCTCGAGCAACACGGCGAGGTTGCCGACGCCCTCGGCGACGGTGGCGTGCACGTCGCCGAACAAGGAGCGGCGGATGCGCAGCGACTGCCGGAAGAGCTGCTCGGCGGCGGCGAGGTCGCCGCGCCCATAGGCCAGGTTGCCGGACACGCTCAAGGCCTCGGCCATATCCGCGGTCGTCTGTCCCGTGGCGCCACGGATGGCGATGGCCTCGTCGATCGCCGCCGCCGCCTCCTGCAGGCGCCCCAGGTCGCGGTACAACAGCGCCAAGGCCGTCAGGGTAACGGCAAGGTCGGGATGCTCGTCACCCAGCAACGAGCGCTGCATGCCGGCCGCCTCGAGAAACGACGCTTCGGAGGCTTCGTAGTTGCCCAGCGCCTGCTCGAGCTGGCCGACGCGCATGATGCCGTCGGCCAGATCCGGGTGCGCCGCCCCAAGCAGCTCGCGGCGAACGAGCAGCGACTCACGCAACAGCGGCTCGGCCTCCGTGTGACGACCCAGCTTGTGGTAGGCGGTACCGATGGCGTAGCGCACCGCGGCCTGAACCTCGGGCTCGCCATCGAGCATCTGATCGAGATCGACCGCCGCCGCCTCCAGCGCCTGGATGATCGTCGCGTCGACACCGAGCCCACCGACCGGATCGGGAGACAGCAGCGTTTGCTCGATGAATTCCTTGAAGGCCACTGCCTTGGCGGCCTCAGCCCGCGCCCGGTCGCGCTCGCGGGCGAGGCGAACCGACTGCACCGACACGACGGCCGAAAACCCCACAAGAACGACGGCGAGCCCCGCCGCCACCGTCACCGCGGTGCGGTGGCGGGCCACGAACTTGCGGGCGCGGTAACCGGCGCTCGGCGGCCCGGCCTCGACCGGCTCGTCGTTGAGGTGCCGCTGCACGTCGGCCGCCAGGTCCGACGCCGAGCCGTAGCGTCGCGTTCTGTCCTTCTCGAGCGCCTTCATGACGATCCAATCAAGATCGCCCCGCAGTCGGCGCGACAACGTCGACAGGTCGGTGCGCCGCCGGGCGGCCACATCGATCGCGGTGTCGCCGAGACCCTCGAGCCTGGTGCTCGGCTTGGGCGGCTCATCCTCGCGGATCTTGCGGCGGATCTCGTCGAAGCCGCTGCCGCGCAACTCCTCTGACTCGAACGGCAGCGACCCGGTCAACAACGTGTACAGCAGCACGCCGAGCGAATACACGTCGGCGCGCGTGTCGATGTCGAGGCCCGACATTTCGGCCTGTTCCGGGCTCATGTACTCGGGGGTGCCGATGAGCTGGCCGAACTCGGTGAACACCGACCTTTCCGTCAGCCGCCGGTCGGTGGCCTTGGCGACCCCGAAGTCGATGACCTTGGCAACGGGCTCGTCGTTCAAGGTGGCCACCAGGACGTTGGTCGGCTTCAGATCGCGGTGGATGATTCCCTTCTGGTGGGCGTGCTGCACCGCACCGCAGATCTGCGTGAAGATGCGCAGACGCTGCACCGTATCGAGGCGCTGCGTGTCGCAGTAGTCGGTCAGCGGCACACCCTTGACGTATTCCATGATGAAATACGGCCGGCCGCGGTCGGT
>CBDUXW010000143.1:0-7394 GCA_965371275.1 uncultured bacterium
CTGCGGAAGCCCTGGCGCTTCGACGATCCGGACCCCGAAGTTCGCATCAACGCGATCTGGGCGCTCGGCAACATCGGGCCGCCGGCAGCCGGCGAAGCTGCGGAAGCCCTGGCGCTTCGACTCCAAGACGAAGACGTTTCGGTGCGCGGTTACGCCGCCTACACGCTCGGCACACTCGAGAACGATGCCGTCGTCGAACCCCTGCAGATCGCGCTCAACGACAGCGCCGCGCAGGTGCGCTGGAACTCGGCGGTCGCCCTCGCCCGCCTCGGCGACGACGCCGGCCTCGCGGAGCTACGCCGCATGATCGACCGTGACTACCTGACCTCGAGTACGGATTTGAACGACCAGCAGCAACAGGATGCGATGGTCGCGGCGATTCAGGCGCTGGGAATGTTGCAGGCCCACGACACGGCCCCGGCGCTCGCCGATTTGATAGATAATGACCCCGACGTGCGAGTGCGTGAGGCTGCACGCGCCGCGCTGGTTTCCATCAACCGGCTGCCTCTTCCATGAGCCGCCGGTGACGCTGACCGATCTGAGACAAATAGATGGCTGACAACGCTGGCGAAGCTACCGCCGACAAGACCGTCGCCGCAGAAGCAACCGACCGTCGCAATTTCCTCAAGTCGATACCCTGGCTGGGTGTCGCCTGGGCGTCACTGGCCGCGTCGATCGGCGTCGTCCTCGGCGGCTCGTTGCGCTTCATGTACCCCAACGTACTCTACGAGCCCCCGCAACAGTTCAAGATCGGTTTCCCGGGCGACTATCAGATCGGTGAGGTCTCGACGCAGTGGAAGAACCGCTTCGGCGTCTGGATCGTGCGCAACGAGGAAGGGTTCTACGTCCTCATCGCCGTGTGCACACACTTGGGGTGCACACCGAACTGGCTGGCCAACGAGAACAAGTTCAAATGCCCCTGCCACGGCAGCGGATTCTACGGCACGGGGATCAACTTCGAGGGTCCGGCGCCCCGGCCGCTGGAGCGCGCCGCGCTCTCGCTCGCCGCGGACGGACAGATCGAGGTCGACAAGTCGCGCAAGTTTCTCTACGAACAAGGGGGCTGGGACGACCCGGCGTCTTTCCTCTTCTTCACCTGATGATGCGAGACAGCACACGGAGTAATCGCTGATGTTGAGCCGCATGAAGGGCTTGTTCTCAGACCTCACTCGCACTCGGGTGTGGAAGTCGCTCTTCCGCCACAAGATGCCCAAGGACCCGAAGAACCGGGCCCTGGCGGTGTTGACGAACGTGTTCCTGCACCTTCACCCGGTGCGCATGCGCAAGCAGGGGCTGCGCATCTCATACACCTGGTGCATGGGCGGCCTCTCGTTTTTCTTGTTTCTGTCGCTGACGGTCACCGGCATCCTGCTGATGTTCTACTACCGGCCGACGGCGCAGCACGCCTATCCCGACATGATCGACCTGACCGAGTCGGCAACGCTCGGCCTGATGCGCGAGATGCATCGCTGGGCGGCCCACTTGATGGTCATCACGGTGTGGCTGCACATGCTTCGTGTCTTCCTGACCGGCTCGTACAAGCCGCCGCGGGAATTCAACTGGGTGGTCGGCGTCATCCTGCTGGTGCTGACCTTGCTGTTCTCGTTCACCGGCTATCTGCTGCCCTGGGATCAGCTCGCCATGTGGGCGGTAACGGTCGGTTCCAACATGGCACGGGCTTCACCCGGGATTGGTTTGGAGGGCCCCGGCGCGCAGCTGATGAGAATCGGCGACGTACCGCTGATAACAGCGGGGTCGGACATGCGCTTCGTCCTGCTGGCCGGGCGTTTCGTCGGTGAAGGCGCCCTGCTGCGCTTCTACGTGCTGCACTGCATCGGCATTCCGTTCGTCTTCGTCATGCTGCTCGCCGTACACTTCTGGCGCGTGCGGCGCGACGGCGGCATATCCGGCCCCGGCAAGGGCGGACCGCTGGCGCTCTAGGGGGATCGACGGTGGAAACTCTTCAAGGCTGGATCAACGTCCTCTTTCGCCCCGAGCTGCTGCTCGCCGAGTCGGCGCTGGCGCTGCTCCTGTTCTGCAAGTACCGCAAGTTTTGCACGCAGAACAAATTCATGAGCGCCGCGATTCTCGGCTTCCCGATCGTCTTCTTCGCGATCTCGGCGCTGGAGGAGAACTTCTGGATCCAATTCAAGCGTGCCGACAACCTGCCCATTTCGGCGATGCTCTGGCTGGTGGTGTTCTTCACGTGGCTGGCCATGAAGAAGGGCGTCGAAAACGACGACCGTATGGCCGAGGGTCGGCCGGTGTTCGAGGCCGAGCCCGAAGAAGAAGAAAAGGTCTTCGTCTGGCCCGACCTGGTCTACACGGAGATGCTGTGTTTGCTGCTCGTCAGCATCTTGCTCGTCGTGTGGTCGATCGTCATTCCGGCGCCGCTCGAGGAACCCGCCAATCCGCAGTTGACCCCGAACCCGTCCAAGGCACCGTGGTATTTCCTGGGCCTTCAGGAAATCTTGGTGTACTTCGATCCCTGGCTGGCCGGCGTGGTGATCCCGACGTTCATCCTGTTGGGATTGATGCTCATCCCGTACATAGACCCGAATCCACGCGGCAACGGCTATTACACGTTCGCCGAGCGCCGCTACGAGATCTTCATATTCTTGTTCGGATTCTTGATTCTTTGGATACTGCTGGTGTTCCAGGGAACGTTCTTGCGCGGTCCCAACTGGAACTTTTATGGGCCCTACGAGTACTGGGACGTGCACAAGGTCGTACCGCTGACCAACGTGCAGCTCTCCGAGTTCATCTGGTCGCGGTGGTTGGGCGTCGGCATGCCGGGCAACTGGCTGCTGCGCGAGAGCTTCGGCATCATCCTCTTGCTCTTGTACTTCATCGCTGTGCCCTTCTGGCTCGCCAAGACGTACTGGAAGAAGTTCTACGTCCCGATGGGGCTGGTGCCCTACGTCATGGCCTCGCACTTGATGATGTGGATGTTGCTGGTGCCCATCAAGATGTACCTGCGATGGACGATGAACTTGAAATATTTCGTCGCGATTCCCGAATACTTCTTCAACATCTGACGGGGCTGGAGCTCGGATGGCCAAGCGCAAAGGCGTCTACGCGCGCGATATCGACAGGCTGAACCTGATCTTTGCGGCGGTCGCGATGGGCTGCCTGCTGAGTGTCGTGTGGATGATCTGGGACGACTACGCCCGCGAATGGAAGGGCTATCAGCGGCAGTTTCAGGTCATCGAGCAGGAGGTCACGCAACAACAGATCGCCAGCGAAGAGGGCAACATCGACCAGGTGCGGCTGGCGCAGCTGACGCAGCAGCGCGATGCTGCCGAGGCACAATTGGCGACGCAGCAGGGGCAGCTCGACGGGCTGGAGACCCAGGCAGCCGAAATACAGGTACGTCTCGACCTGGCGACCCAGGAGTTCCGTTTCGCGCGCTCGATCTACGACTCGCGCCGCTATTTTTACGAAGAAGCCGAACACGATGCGAGCCGCGATGCGAGCCGCGAGCTCGAGCGCATGCAGGAAGCCGACGCGCGGGCCGCCGCGACCAACGAGGCGCTCGAAGAAGTAACCACCGAGTCGCTGCAGGTGCAGGCCCAGCTCGACACGCTGCGGCAGTCGCTCGACGACGCCGATGCGGGCCTCGGCGACATGAACCGCGAGATCAACCGTCTCAACGACCGACTCAACGCGCTGCGCTTCGGCTTCGCCTGGGCCGTGCGCAACGCCCCCATGATGGATGCCCTCAACCCGTCGCTGCGCATCCGCCAGGCGGTGATGGCCGATCTGACGATCGACCTGAACTTTGCCGAGGCACCCCGAGTCGACCGTTGCCAGAGCTGTCATCTGGGCGCCGCCAACAGCGCCTACGCCGACCAGTCGCCGCCGTTCGGCAGCCACCCGCGGCTCGATCTGTTCGTCGGCGACACGTCGGTGCATCCGGCTGGTGAGTTCGGCTGCACGGTGTGTCACCTCGGCAAGGGGCGCGGCACATCGTTCGGATCGGCGATTCACACGCCGGCCAACGAGAGCCAGGAGCACCGCTGGGAAGAGGAGTACGGCTGGTCCCACATCGAGCTGTGGGAATGGCCTATGCGGCCGTCGTATGAGACCGAAGCGTCGTGCTTCAAGTGCCACGTCGACGACACCTGGATCCCCGATGCGGACGTGCTGCAATACGGCCTCGAGCTGGTCGAGAACCTCGGCTGCTACGGATGCCACCAGCTCGACCGCTTCGACGACCAGCGGCGCCCCGGGCCGAGCCTCGAGCACGTCGGCATCAAGACGACTCCCGAGTGGGCGTACAACTGGGTCATGGATCCGAAGTCGTTTCGCCCCAATACACCGATGCCGAAGTTCTTCGACCTGGCCAACACATCGGACGCCGAATGGACGGAGCGCAACAAGGTCGAGGCCGACGCCATCGTCGCCTACGTGTTCAGCAGCTCGACCGACCTGGAGCTTGACGCGGCGCCCTCCGGCGACGCGGCCCGAGGCCAGGACCTCGTCAACAGTATCGGTTGCCTCGGCTGTCACATCGTCGACGAACCCGGCACCCCGACCTTCCCCGACGACCAGCCGCGCTTCTCCGGTTACCGGCACCAGGGGCCGAACCTGTGGGGCATCGGCAGCAAGGTGAACGCCGACTGGCTCTACACCTGGGTCCAAGACCCCAAGCACTACTTCCCGGACACGGTAATGCCGGACCTGCGGCTCACCGAACGCGAGGCGACCGACGTCACCGCGTACTTGATGAGCCTGACCAACCCGGCCTGGGACAGCCCGGCGATCCCGGCAATCGACGTCGATCTGCGCAACGCGGTTGCCCTCGAATACCTCAAGAACACGCGCACTATCGCCGACGCCGAAGCCGAGCTCGCGGCGATGGACGCAGAGACCACGCGCCTGTACCTCGGCAACCAGCTGATCGGGCGTTACGGCTGCTATTCGTGCCACGTGATTGCCGGCTTCGAGGATCGCGGTCGCCTCGGCACGTCGCTGTCGGACTGGGGCAGCAAGCCGGTGCCACGGCTCGACTTCGGACTGCTCGATCTGCCGCACGAGCGCCGCGCCTTCCTCGAGCAAAAGCTCGCCGCGCCGCGCAGCTACGACGACGGCAAGGTGAAGGCGCCGCAGGAAAAGGCGCGGATGCCGAACTTCGGGCTCGCGCCGGAAGAGATCGCGGCGATCACCACGGCGATACTCGCCCACACCGACGAGATCATCCCCGACACCAAGAAGCCCGCCCAGACACCGCGCAAGGTGGCGATGGAGGCGGGTCGTAGCCTGATTCAGAACTACAACTGCCGCGGCTGCCACATCATCGAAGGCCAGGGCGGCGCGATCCAGGCGCCGATCATCGTGCTGGGCGCCGCGGCCGGACAGAATGCCGCGGTCGCCGCCGCCTACGCGCCGCCGAACCTGAACACGGAAGGCGCCAAAACGCAGCCCGAGTGGCTCTACAACTTCCTGTATGACCCGTCGACGGCGATCCGCCCGTGGCTCGACGTTCGCATGCCGACGTTCGGTTTCAACGACGTGGAGCTCAACACGCTGGCCGGGTATTTCTCGGCCGTCGACGACGCCGCCTACCCGTTCGACCAGAAGTTCACGCTGGCCCACGAGTATCCGCGCGACGCGGTGCAGACGGGACGGACGCTGGCCCAAGGCCAGCTACAGTGCTTCCGCTGCCACGTGCAGGGGAGCGTGAACCCGCCCGGAACCGAAGACAACTGGGCCCCGGACCTGGCGCTGGCGGCCGACCGGCTGCGTTTCGAGTGGGTCCAGGAATGGATCGCCGATCCGCAGACCATCTTTCCCGGCACCAAGATGCCGCAGTATTGGCAAGATCTCGATGCGCCGAGCTTCATGCCGGAGCTCGACGCCGACGCGCGCCTGCAGATCGAAGCGCTCGCAGCCTATATCATGTCGCTAGGCCAGTAAGATCGGCCACGGGCTCGCAACGCACGAACTAACGATCACCGATCCCATAGAATAAACCCCCAACGCAGACTGATCAGCAGCGCCCCCGACGGCGTCTCAGTCATCAAACCCTGGCCGGACCGGCGTCTCGAACGCCGAGCCGGCGGTGGAGGAACACAATGTTGAACAAAGCACTCACGGCCGGTGTGGCCGTTTTCGCGCTCGTTGCGGTTGCCGCCTGTGGCGGCGGCGGCGACGCGCCGGCATCCGGCGGTTCCGCCGCAGCACCGGCGCCCGGCGTCGAGGTTATCGACCCGGCGTCGATCACCGACGGCGGCAATATCACCGGGGCCGTCTCCTTCGGCGGCGATGCCCCGCAGGCTCAGGTTCTCCAGATGGCGGCCGACCCGTTCTGCATGACGGCGCACGCCGGCAGCGACGTCACGGCCCAACGTCTGGTCGTCAACGACAACGGCACCATCCGTTACGTATTCGTGTACGTAAAGGAAGGTCTCGAGGGCAAGGCGTTCGCCGCCGCGGCGGCCAGCACGCAGCTGAACCAGACGGGCTGCATGTACGACCCGCACATGATCGGCATGCAGGCGGGCCAGAGCCTGACCATCGTCAACGACGACGACACGCTGCATAACATCAATGCGCAGCCGGCCAACAACGACGGCTTCAACTTCGCGCAGCCGGTCAAGGGCATGACCACCGAGGTCACCTTCGACACCGCCGAGATCATGATCCCGGTGAAGTGCGACGTGCACCCCTGGATGCAGGCGTACATCGGCGTCGTCGGCCACCCCTACTTCGCCGTGACCGGCGCCGAGGGCGGCTTCACGATCAACAATCTGCCGGCCGGTGACTACGTCATCGCGGCGTGGCACGAGACCGAGGGCGAGCAGACCCAGGCAGTCACGGTCGGTGCCAACGAGACGGCTGAGGTAGCCTTCACGTTCGGTAGCTAACGCCTCGTCGATTCGGCTCACCCCGGGATCGCCAGGCCGGCGTCCCGGGGTGTTGCTGTTTAGCAGGGTACTGCTGCCGGAGTTTCGGCAGCCTGTGCAGGGAGGAAAATCGGTGAACCGAACGGACGAGACCGGGCGCTGGCTGCACCGCTACGCGCTGCTCACGGCGTTCAGCACCTTTCTTCTCGTAATCGCCGGCGGCCTGGTGACCAGCACGGGATCCGGTTTGGCGGTTCCGGATTGGCCGCTGTCGTACGGCACGCTGTTTCCGCCGATGGTCGGCGGCATCTTGTACGAGCACGGCCACCGGATGATCGCCGGCGCGGTCGGCATCATGACCATGGTGCTCGCCGCGTGGCTGTGGAAGCGGGAGCCACGCCGCTGGGTTCGCCGGCTGGGTGGGGCCGCGGTGCTCGCCGTGCTCCTGCAGGCGGGATTGGGCGGCCTCACGGTCATCTTTCTGCTGCCCACGGCCGTGTCGGTGGCGCACGCCGGGTTGGCCATGGCCTTCTTCGGTATCACCTG
>CBDUXW010000144.1:0-7375 GCA_965371275.1 uncultured bacterium
GTGTCCGAGATGTTGCTGAGGACTTGCTGTGCGACCATGCGTTCGATGCTATCCCGTAAACGCAGCCATCACACTTCGACCGGAGCCTGCTAGATTTTCAGGAGGCTCGTTTACCGGGAGGAACCCATGTCGATCAGGCCGGTCAAGCAACTCATCGACGCACAACCGACGATTGAAGGGGCCGGCGTGCACCTACGGCGGGCCTTCGGTTTCGGTAAAACCGAGGACTTCGATCCGTTCCTGCTCCTCGACGACTTTCGCAGCGACAATCCGGACGACTACATGCGGGGCTTCCCCTGGCATCCGCATCGCGGCATCGAAACGATCACCTACGTGCTTTCGGGAACCGTCGATCATGGCGACAGCCTCGGCAACGAGGGCGCCATCGCCGCCGGCGACGTGCAGTGGATGACCGCCGGCAGCGGCATCATCCATCAGGAGATGCCCAAGGGCGACGTCGACGGCCGCATGCACGGCTTCCAGCTCTGGGCCAATCTGCCCGCCGCTCTCAAGATGACGCCGCCGCGCTACCAGGACATCCAATCAGCCGACATCCCGGAGGTCACCGACGATGATGGCACGAAGGTCCGCGTGATCTGCGGCAACGTGTGGGGGGCCCACGGGCCGGTGGATGGGATCGCCGCCGACCCTCACTACGTCGATGTTTCGGTGCCGCCGGGTCACAGAAAAACGATCCCTGTGGAGACCGACCGCCACGTGTTCGCCGGCTCCGGGACGTTCGCCGACGCATCGGACCCGTTGGCTGCGCCTACCGACCACGTTGTCGAGGGCGCCGAGCTGGCCGATGCCGACGATCTGCGCCGGCGGCGGGGTACCGGGCCGGTGACGGCCGGGTTGGCGGCCCGGGAGGCCGACAACCGCTCGCTCGTGTTGTTCGACCGCGGCGACGAAATCACGGTGCAGGCCGGCGAAGAGGGAATTCGTTTTCTTCTGGTGTCGGGCAAGCCGTTGCAGGAGCCCGTCGCCTGGCACGGCCCGATCGTCATGAATACCCGCGCCGAGCTGGAGCGCGCATTTTCGGAGCTCAACGCCGGCACGTTCCTCGACACCGATTAGTTCGGGCTTCCCGGCGGTTCGCGGCTGCCCGGGCCCTGGCGCCGGCGCGCTTCACGACTCGTTGGAAAGCTCCGGCTAGCGTCCGGGGCGATTGCCGCTAGAATTTCGCCCATGAAGCGTGTTGCGGTGGTCTCGGGAGTGCTGGCGGCGGCGATATTCCTGGCGCTGCAGTTCGTGCCGTTGGAGTTTCCGCGCGACAATCCGCCGGCGACGGCCACCATCAGCGGCCCGCCCGAAGTCGTTGACCTTCTCCGGCGATCCTGTTTCGACTGTCATTCCAACGAAACGCGCTGGCGGTGGTACGCGTATGTGGCGCCTCTGTCGTGGAAAGTTACAGTCGACGTGGCCGCCGGTCGCTCGCGCCTCAATTTGTCGGAGTGGGAGAATCTCAGAGACCCCTTCAAGCGCCGTAACGCCCGCCAGATGGTCGAGCGCATCGAGAAGGGCGAGATGCCGATGCAGAGCTACGCCTGGATGCATCGGGAGGCGCAGGTGAACGAGCAGGATCTTGACCTGTTGCGCGCCTGGCGCGATCGGCTCAACGCCGAGCCGAAGTAGCCGCCCGGCATCCGCCGCCGGCGGCGGCGCCGTTCTTAGTTTGTGAGCCCCCGCGGAATGAGGCGCCCTGGTGACTGGCGGCCGGGTCGCAGAACTGTCTTCGGAGCCGATGTCGCCCGGTATACGGTAAAGAAGGTGTTCCCAGGGGCGGACAGTGAACAAGGACCACTGCAACAACGGCGAGCCAGAAGAATGTCTCTTTTCAGCAAGCTAGCGAAACGCCGCGCCGACAAGGTGACGGCACTCACCCTCGAGCTCCGGCATGAGTCGGCCACCGTGTTGGTCGACAGCCCGGAGGACGGCGCCGAGGAAGTCGACGACGACGTGCTGCGGCAGGTGGTCGGCGAGTTGGGGGTGTCCGCCGAAAAAATCGCCGCCATTCAAGTGCAAGAAGGCGCGAACACCGTGTTGCGGAGCGCCGCTGCCGAGCTCGCGAAGATGCAGGCGGCCGGCCCTGTCGAGCGTATCGAGTGTGCCGATTGTGAACGCATGGTCGTCAACCGCACCGGCTTCTGTATGTACTGTGGTGCCTCTGTCGTCGAGGACACCTCCGCGCCGGCGGAGACACAACTCGTTGCGTGGGAGCAGAGCCCCCAGCGCCACCTCACGGACGCCTATTTGCAGCGGCTGCTGCGCATGTGACAGGGTGGGCGGATGCCGGTAGACCGCCACGATCCCGTTGCCGAGTTCATGGAGCAGGGTGTGCCGTTCAACCGCTACCTGGGAATCCGGGTCGCGGTCATGGACGACGGGTTCGCACGCCTCACTCTTCCGTTCCGGGAGGAGTTCGTTGGCGACCCGGAGCGCCCGGCATTGCACGGCGGTGTGATCAGCACACTGGCCGATACGTGCGGCGGCGCTACGGTGTGGAGCGCCGCGGTACCGGGGTCGCGCGTCGCAACGGTGGATCTGCGCATCGACTATCTGTTGCCGGGTCCGCTCGAGGAGCTGATCTGCGAGGGCCGTGTGTTGCGAATGGGCAATCGCGTCGGCGTCGTCGAGCTGCGCGTGTTCGCCACCAGCAACCCGGACTCGATCATCGCCGTGGGCAAAGGGGTGTACAACGTCTGGCGCCCGAAACCCGAACCGGAATCCGACTGATACGCCTCCGGTGTGTTTCCGGCACGCGTCTTGTAACTACAGTCTTTTCCACGTATTTGCGACGACGGGTGCTGCGATATCCGGGCTGGACGTTCCGCGTTATGCCGTCGTGCTTGTCGCGCCGGCTCTTCGTGGGGCATAGTTGGCCGCCAGTTTCCGCCAGTTGACGCTCGCTAGAGGGGAGCCGCATGGACTTCATTCAGACACTTTCTGATCTCGGCAACGACTACATCGTCAACTTCGGGATCCCCGTCGGCGACCAGACCATCTCGTTCATGGTCCTGTTGCTGCTCGGCAGCGGCGTTTTTCTGACACTGCGGCTCGGTTTCGTCCAGCTCCGCCATCTCGGCCACGGCTTCGCCGTGACCATGGGCAAGTACGACGACCCGAACGAGCCGGGCGACGTCTCCCACTTTCAGGCCCTCACCACGGCGCTCTCCGCCACCGTCGGCATCGGCAACATCGCCGGCGTGGCGATTGCCATCCACTGGGGCGGCCCCGGCGCCTTGTTCTGGATGTGGGTCACCGCCGGCCTCGGCATGGCCACCAAGTTCACCGAGGTCACGCTGGCGCAGAAGTACCGCCAGCTCGAGGGAGTAGACCGCGACGCCAAGGCATGGGAGGGAACCGTGTCCGGCGGCCCGATGTACTACATCGAAAAGGGCCTCGGACCGAAGTGGAAGTGGATGGCGGTGGCGTTTGCTGGACTCCTCGGCATCACCGCGTTCCTCACCGGCAACGCCATCCAGGCGAACACCGTGGCCGACACCATGCAGACCACCTTCGGCGTGCCGCCGTGGGTGAGCGGCCTGATCACCTCGGCGATCGTGGCGGCGGTGATTCTCGGCGGCATCTCGCGCATCGGCAAGGTCACCGGTATTCTGGCGCCGCTCATGGCGGCGATCTACGTGTTCGGCGCTCTCGTCATCTTGCTTTTCAACGCCGGCGAGATCATTCCGGCGCTGGGTCTCATCTTCCGCGAGGCGTTCAACCCGACGGCCGGCGTCGCCGGAACGGGGGTCGGCGCCTTCCTGATGACCATGATGTGGGGCGTGCGCCGGGGCTTGTTTTCCAATGAGGCCGGCCAGGGATCGGCGCCCATCGCCCACGCCGCCGCGAAAACCGACGAGCCGGTGTCGGAGGGCGTCGTCGCCCTGCTCGAGCCGTTCATCGATACCATCGTGATCTGCTCGATGACCGGTCTCGTGATCTTGACCACCGGCGTGTGGAACGATCGCGTTACTACCGAGATCACCTTGAGCGGCGGCGACCTGGCATGGGTGACGGTCGACGAGCTCGGCGGGCACACCTCGATCGATGCGCCGACCGACCTGCGTTTCGACGGCGGTCGCCATGCATCGGAACGGCCCGGCGCGGCGCGGCTCGGCTGGCACGACGTGGCGCTCGACCAGCTTTTCGTCGATGAAGCTCTCACCCAACCGTTCAGCGGCACCGTGTTCCCGGCCGCCGGCAACGCGGTCGGCGACGACGGCACCACGTACGCCACGTTGTTCGGTGAAGCGGTGGAGAGTGGCGCGCCGTTGACCATGGAGGCCTTTCGCCGCGGCCTGTCGAGGTTCGGCGCCTGGGGCCACATGATCGTGGTGGTGTGCGTGTTGCTGTTTGCCATCTCCACGGCCATCGCCTGGAGCTACTACGGCGACCGCTGTGCCAACTATCTGTTCGGCGCGCAGGCGGTGTTGCCGTACAAGATGGCGTTCGTAGCCATGCATTTCGTCGGCGCCGTGATGCCGCTCGCCGTCGTCTGGAACTTCGGCGACATCTTCCTGGCCATCGTGATCGTGCCCAACCTGATCGCGCTGATCATGCTGACGCCGAAGGTGGTCGAGGAAACGAAGAGTTACTTCGAGCGCCAGCCGTGGCTGACCCAACCGCACGGCGACGAATAGGTCGCGCAGAATCGCCCGCTCGGCGGGGTGGGCGCCGCCGGACCCATCATACTTCCGCCACGGCCCGGGCGGACTACGTATCGGCTTCGGTGGCCAGCCCCTGCGCCACGATCTCATCGGCCACCGCCGATAGTCGTTCGACCGTATCGTCTCCCGCGCTCATAGTCTCGTCGCCGTCGCTCGCCGTCTCTTCGCGGGCCGTCGGCGGGCCCGCCTCGAAGTGGCGCGTCATCGTAACGATTCGTTGCAAGGCTTCGTCGGGCTCGGGATTGATCCCGGCGCGACCGGCGCACACCAGGTAGGCGAGCGTCAGCTCCGCCGCTTCAACCCAGTTCCCCGCGGCGAAGTCCTCGGGCCCCTTGATACCCTCCAGGAGCGTTGCCCATTCCTGCGTGCAGCGCCGTACATCCGCGACACTCGGCGTGAAGCCGCTGTCGTTGTCGGCGGGAAGAAACAGGAGCTCGTAGGCGCTCGCGGCGCCTTGCGGCCGAAAGTTCGAGGTGAACTCTTCAACACTTCGCTTGAGATCCAATTCGGCCGGTGCCTCGGCGGCGCGCACCATCAACGCCAACAGCTCGTTGGCGGGGCAGGGGATGTCGTGCTCGCGGGCGCGGGCGATCAGGGCGCCGTTGATGGCGTCGATCTCGGTGCGCCGTCCGCGTTCGAGGTCTTGAAGCATGCTCGGTTTGTTGTCAGGTGTCGCCTCGGCAATGATGCGGATCGTGGTGAGGATGTCCTCGGCTGCAACCGCAACGCCGTAGGCCGCCGCGATGGCCACCGACTCCTCGACCACGAGCCGTAACGCACCTTCGAGCATTTCGTTGTCGAGCAGCGCGCCGGTGCGCAATCCAAGCAGCGCGGTGACGGGATTGACGGCGGCGTTGAGGATCACCTTCGCCCAGATCTTCTCGTCGACGTTGGGCACGGCGTGCGCCGGCAGGCCTACCTGCTGAAACGCTTCGGCAACGGTTGCCGCGTCGCTCGCCTCGGTACCGGCGAAGGGGCCGATGTCGATACCGGCGGAGCCGGTGTGCAGGACCTCACCCGGACCGAGAAAAACGGCGCCCACGTTGATCACCGCACCCAGCACTCGCGGGGCACTTTGGGCGATGGTCTCCTCGTTGCCCAGCCCGTTTTGCAGCGACACGAACAACGATGATTCGTGAAACGGAGCCAGCGCCTCCATGGCAGCGGCGGTGTCGTGGGCCTTGACGGTCAGCAGCACGGCGTCGGGCGGCGGGCCGCTCAGGTCCTCGACCCGCGCCACAGCGGTGAGATCGGATTGCACCAACTCGGTGGCACCGCTGACGCGCAAGCCGTGCTCACGGATCGCCGCGACGTGATCCGGCCGCCCGACGAGGCTCACCTCGTGCGCCGCGGCGAGACGTGCCGCCACCAGGCTGCCGATCGCTCCCGCACCGAAGACCAAGAACCTCACACCGTTGAACCCTCTGTGCTGCTCGGGCCCCCGTCACAGCAGCCCGAATTGTGGTAGAAGCGAGCCGGCGGAGCCTTCATCGGCTCCACCATAGTGCCAAACCGAAAGAGCAGGCTAAACATGCGAAGCGATGCCATCAAGAGGGGAATTTCCCGTGCTCCGGCGCGGGCGATGTTCAAGGCCATGGGGCTTACCGACGCCGATCTCGACCGACCGCTCGTCGGCGTCGCCAACACGTGGACGGAACTGACGCCCTGCAACGTCCATTTGCGCGAGCTCGCCGTGTCGGTGAAGGACGGCATCAGGGCGGCGGGCGGCACGCCGCTCGAGTTCAATACGATCACGGTTTCCGACGGCATCTCGATGGGAACGTCGGGGATGAAGGCGTCGCTGGTGTCCCGCGAGGTCGTCGCCGACTCCATCGAGCTCGCCGTACGCGGCCATCTGCTCGACGCGGTGGTCGCTATTTCCGGCTGCGACAAGACCATCCCGGGCACCGTGATGGCGTTGGCGCGCCTCGACCTGCCGTCGCTGATGATCTACGGCGGCTCGATTCTACCCGGTCGCTACCGCGACCGAGACGTCACCATCCAGGACGTGTTCGAAGCCGTCGGGGCCTGCGCCGCCGGCGTCATCAGCGAGCAGGAACTTCATGATCTGGAAGATGTGGCGTGCCCCGGCGCCGGCGCCTGCGGCGGGCAGTTCACCGCCAACACGATGTCGACGGCGATGACGGTGCTGGGAATCTCGCCCATGGGGGTGAATGACATCCCGGCGGTCGACGAGCGCAAGCCCGATGCGGCGTTCAAATCCGGCGAACTGGTGATGCAGTTGATACGCGACGGCGTGACGGCGCGGCAGATCATCACGCGGCCGGCGCTGGAGAATGCCATCGCCTCGGTGGCGGCGACGGCCGGCTCGACCAACGCGGTGCTCCACTTGCTGGCTATCGCCCGCGAGACCGGCGTCGAGCTGTCGATCGACGATTTTGACGTAATCTCCGCTGCCACGCCGGTGCTCGCCGACCTGAAGCCGGCCGGGCGCTTTACCGCCCCGGACGTCGATCGGGCCGGTGGGCTGCGCCTGCTGGTACAGCGGATGCTCGACGGCGGCCTGCTCACCGACCAGCCGACGGTCAGCGGCCGAACGCTGGCCGAGGAAGCTCAGGACGCCGAAGAGACAAGCGGCCAGGAAGTGATCCGTGCCCTGGATAACCCGCTCAAGCCGCGCGGCGGCATCGCCATCCTGCACGGCAACCTGGCGCCCGAGGGTTGCGTGGTCAAGCTGGCGG
>CBDUXW010000145.1:0-7347 GCA_965371275.1 uncultured bacterium
TCGGCGAAGGCGGTGGCGGGGCAGGGCGTTTCGGCCTCTCCCAAGGGTTCAACGCCGACTGGGACGCCGTGTGGCAGGCACGCTCGCGGATTACCGACGAGGGTTGGGTCACGGAAATTGAAATCCCCTTCGTCGACCTGCGCTTCGAGACCGACCAGGCTGCGTGGGGAATCAACTTCCGCCGCACGATCCGACGCAAGACGGAGAAGTCGTACTGGGCGCCGATCCCGCGCCAGTTCAACCACACGCGTTTATCGCTGTCCGGAATGATGGACGGCGTCCAGCTCGCCAAGCCGCGCAACATCCGGGTGGTGCCCTTCTTGATCGGCAGCGCGGCACGCGGTCTCGACTCCGTCGCCTCGCCGCTCGACTCGGGTTTCGGCTACTCGAGCGACTTCAGCGGCGACTTTGGCGGTGACGGCAAGTGGGGGATCACGCCGAACTTGACGCTCGACATGACGATCAACACTGACTTTTCGCAGGTCGAGGCCGACGACCAGCAGATCAACCTGACGCGTTTCTCGCTGTTCTTTCCCGAGAAGCGCGACTTTTTTCTCGAGAACGCCGGCTTCTTCGACTTCGGCGGCGGCGGCGGCGGACGTGGTCGGCGCAGCCTCGGCGGCGGCGCCCAGGTGGTCGGTTTTCACTCGCGTCGGATCGGCATCGGGCCGGACAACGAGGAAATCCCGCTCTACGGTGGTGGTCGTCTCACCGGCAAGATCGGCGCCTGGTCCATCGGCACGCTGGTCATGCAGAGCGAGGCGGCACCCTTGGTCGATAGCGCCGCCGGTGTGCCCTCGAACAACTACGTTGTCGGCCGCGTCTCACGCGACCTGGGCAGCCGCTCGCGCGCCGGTGTGTTGTTTACCAACCGACAAGCGGACGGCGACGACTACAACCGCGAGCTCGGCTTCGACGGCCGCTGGGGTATCAACGCCGAGACAACCATCGATGCCTGGGCGATGAAGACCGAGACGCCGGGTGTCGCCGGCGAAGACTGGGCCGGCCAGGTGCGCTTCGCCTGGAGCTCGCCGCTGTGGCAACTAAGCGGCTCCTACATGGACATCGGCGAGAACTTCAATCCCGAGATGGGCTTCGTCAATCGCACCGGGATCCGCTTCACCGACCCGGGCGTGTTCTTTACGCCGTTCTTCCCGAACTCGCGCTACTTCCGCAACCTGAACCCCCACGTCAACTTCCGCTACACGACCGACCGGGACGGCGAGATGCTCAGCCGCTATGTGCATTTCGACTGGGACACCTTCTTCAAGTTCGGCGACAAGGCGAGCATGGCGTACAACAACCGTTTCGAGCTGCTACTGGAGCCGTTCGAGATCGTCGAAGGCGTGATCATTCCTCCGGGAGCTTACGACTGGTGGGAGACCAATCTGGAGCTGCAATCCGACGCCGGACGCCCTGTAGACGGCAGCTTCAACTATACGTGGGGCGGGTTTTGGGGCGGCGAGCGCAAGGAGTATCGCGTGCAGGCCGGCTGGCGGGCCGGGGCGCGCTTCAACCTCAGCGTGTCGTGGACGCGCAACGACATCGTGCTACCCGAGGGCGCCTTCACGACCGACCTGGCGAGCACGCGCATCGGACTCGACTTTTCGCCCGACATGTCGCTCGGCGCGCTCATCCAATACAACAGCGACGCCGACCAGGTCACCGCCAACGTGCGCTTTCGCTACATCTATCACCCCGGTTCCGACCTCTTCGTCGTTTACAATGAACGGCGGTTGGCGGAGCAGTCGAATCTGCTCGACCGGGCGATCATCGTGAAGATCACCCGCTTGTTTCGCTTCTAGCCGGGAGCTGAGAAGCTCCCGGTCCAGCAGGGTCCGGAAAAGCCCTGGGGGTGACGCGCAGGCGACAGATGAGCGACGAGACGAGTTCCTCACAAGTCGATTCGATGGCGACGCGGGTTCGCGAAGCGGTATTTTCGCAGCGCGACGGGATGTTGGCGTTTCTCGAGCGACTGGTGGCCAGCGAGTCGCCGTCGTCGTCGCCCGATACACAGGCTCCCTGTCTCGATCAGCTCGAGGAGGCCCTCGACCAGGTCGGCTACGGTGTCGAGAGAATCGCGGGCAAGGACAGCGGTGGGCACCTTCTCGCGCAGCCGCGCACACCCCGTGACGGGGCCGCCCGCCAGTTGTTGATCGGTCACTGCGACACCGTTTGGCCCGTCGGCACGCTCAAGCGCATGCCGGTCACCATCGACGGCAACCTCATGCGCGGTCCGGGAATCTTCGACATGAAGGCCGGCCTGACGCAGGCGGTTTTCGCGCTACGCGCCCTGCACACGCTGGGGCTCGAGCCCACGGTGATGCCGATGATGTTCGTCAACTCCGACGAGGAAATCGGCAGTCCGGAGTCGACGCCGCACATCGAGCGCCTGGCCGCCGAGGTTTCGCGTGTGTTCGTGATGGAACCGGCGCTCGGGATGACCGGCAAGCTGAAAACGGCGCGCAAGGGTGTCGGGCAATTCCACCTCAGGGTCAGAGGCGTCGCGGCCCACGCCGGACTCGACCCCGAGGGTGGCGCCAGCGCGATTCTCGAGCTGTCGCATCAAATCCAGCGGTTGTTCGAGCTCAACGACCCCGTCAAGGGCGTGAGCGTGAACGTCGGCGTCATCGATGGCGGTCTGCGACCGAATGTGATTGCCGCCGACAGCCAGGCACACGTCGATGTGCGGGTACCCGACCAGGTCGAGGCTGAGCGGCTCGAGCGCATCATTCTGGGGCTCGAGCCGGTAACACCGGGCGTCGAACTGGAGGTGACGGGCACTGTAGGACGCGCCGCGCTCGAGCGCACGCCGCGTAACCAGGCGCTGTGGCGCCTGGCGGAAGGCCTGGCGGACGAGCTCGGGTTTGCGGTCGAACAGGGCTTTGCAGGCGGCGGGTCCGACGGCAACACCACCAGCTCGCTGGCCGCCACGCTCGACGGGCTCGGCGCCGTCGGCGACGGCGCCCACGCCGAGCACGAGCACATCGACGTCGAGCAATCGCTGCAACGATGCGCCCTCTTGGCGCTGTTGATCATGGCGGATGCGCCCGCCGATAGTGAGTACGCATGATCGCCATCGCCCGTATGCCGGCGACGCCCAGGGTTGGCGGCACACGGTCCCGGTGACGATGGAAGTCGGCCTGGCGGGCGCCGATTGGCCGCGGAAGATTCTCCACCTCGATCTCGATGCCTTCTATCCCAGTGTTGAAGTGTTGGACAATCCCGAGCTCGCCGGACGGCAGGTCATCGTCGGTGGCCTCGGTCGCCGAGGCGTCGTTGCCTCGGCGTCGTACGAAGCGCGGGAGCATGGCGTGCACTCGGCCATGCCGATGGAGCGCGCGCGTCGCCTCTGCCCCGACGCGGCGTACTTGCAGCCGCGCTTCACGCGCTACCGAGAGCTTTCCAAACAGGTGTTTCGTGTCTATCAGGCGTGGACCGAGCAGGTCGAGCCGTTGTCGCTCGACGAGGCCTACCTCGACGTGTCACGGCACATCAGCTCCCCCATCGACATCGCCAAGTCCATCAGATCCACGGTGCGGCGCAAGACCGGCCTGACGGCGTCGGCGGGTGTTTCAACGAACAAGTTTCTCGCCAAGCTGGCCTCGGACATCGACAAGCCCGACGGGCTAACGGTGATCACGCCGCTGGAGGCACGGGCATTTCTGGCCGATCTGCCGGTCAGCAAGCTGTGGGGCGTCGGGCCGGCGAGCGCCGCGCGGCTCGTCGAGCACGGCTACGAGCGGATCGGTCAGGTAGCCGAGGCCGAAATCGACGAGCTCGTCGGGATCCTCGGCAAGGCCGGCACGCGCGTGTGGGAGTTCGCCCACGGGCGCGATGCGCGCCGCGTCGAGCCGGCGGGCGAGCCCAAGTCCATTTCATCGGAGACCACCTACGAAACCGACCAGCCGTCGTGGGAAACGGTGTGGCCCCACCTGGAACAATTCGCCGCCGATCTTGAGCGTCGGCTCGACAAATGGCAATTACGGGCCCGGACAATTACGCTCAAGACACGTTTCCAGGACTTCACGACGATCACGCGCTCGCACACGCCGGCGGTTCCCGTGTGCACGGCGGATGAGATACTGGGCGTGACCCGTGTCCTCACCGAACGCGTCGCCCTCGACGGTCGCCGCATCCGGCTGGTGGGTTTGGGCGGCTCGAATCTCGTCAAACCCGGCGCCGTGGTGAGCGAACCCTCGGGAAAGGTCACCGGACAGCTCGAACTGTGGCAACGCGGCGAATAATGACGCTGGTGGGCCGTGGTTCGCTAAACCCTAACGCTGCAACCGGCATCAAAGAACGTGAAAGACAAGAAGCGCCCCGAGGGGGCAGGCATATTGGAGGCACTATCAGGGCAACGGCGCCGGCGTCGCGGCAAGGCGACGTGAACGACGTCATCCGCCGGGCGCAGGACGGTGATACGGCTGCGTTCGAGGAGCTGTATCGCGATCATTCGGGTCGTGTGTACGCCCTGTGCCTGCGGATGGTGGCCGACCCCGGACGGGCCGAAGAGCTCAGCCAGGACGTGTTTTTGCGCGCCTGGAGCAAGCTCTCGAGCTTTCGGGGTGATGCAGCGTTTTCGACCTGGCTGCACCGGTTGGCGGTGAACGTCGTACTCGCCGACCGCCGGTCACAGGGCAAGCGCTGGGCAAGGATGGTGATGACCGATGACATGGAACCGTTCGAACGTGCGATTGCCGAGACGCGGCCGGAAAAATCGGCTGCCGGCACCGGCCTCGATCTCGAGCAGGCCATCGCCGGCCTGCCGGATGGAGCCCGGACGGTTTTCGTTCTCTTCCAGATCGAAGGACACCGGCACGAGGAGATCGCCGAGATGACGGGAACGGCGGTAGGCACGTCGAAAGCGCAGCTGCATCGCGCCCGTCGACTCCTCAGAGAGGCGCTGCAACGATGAACGAGCGTATCGAAGAACAGCTCAACGATTACGTCGATGGCTTGCTCAGCGCGCCGCAGGCCGCAAAAGTCGAGCGCTACATCGAGACCTCGGAGGACGCGCGCGCCACCGTCGAGTTCCTACGGTCTCTGCAGGTGCGCTCCGACGCGCTGCCGGAGTCCATCGAGCCGCGCCGTGACCTGTGGCCGAAGATCGCCGCGGCGCTGACGCCGTCTCGGCTGGTGCAGGTCGATTTCAGCGGAGAGCCTGCCGACGTCGGCCAGCCGGGGTCGTTTTTCCCCGGCCTGGATTGGCCGCAGTGGGCGTCGCTTGCCGCCGCCGCGCTGGTGCTCATCGTCGCCTCGTCGGGAATCACGTTGTGGATGGTGGCGCCGGAGGCTGCCGACGTCGACGGTCCGGCGGTCATGGTTGCCAGCGACGGCGCTCCCGCCGTGAGTCCCGAGGCCGAATATGCCGTCGAGATCGAGCGCTTGATGACGGTGCTGTATCAACGCCGCGAGGTGCTCGACCCCGACACGGTGACCACCATCGAGGCAAATCTGAGGGTCATCGACCGGGCGATTAACCGCTCGTTGCAGGCAATCGAGAAAGACCCGGAGGGCCCGGGCCTGTCGCGCATGCTGGCCGGCAACTACCGGCGCAAGCTCGAGCTCCTGCAACGCGCGAACAGGATTATCGAGCGAGGTTGAGCCGGTGACGCCACAACCACACCGATCAGTGTTTGGTCGCGGGTTGCCGCCGATCCGTACGTGTGCGCGCGTCGGTGCGGTCGTGCTGGCGCTGGCGCTGCTCGGCGTCGCGCCGGCGCAGGAACAGGTAAGCCGCAACGGCACGGTCGATGCCGACGTCGATATCGAGATCTTCAACCTCATCGGCAGCGTGCGGGTGACGGGATGGGACCGCAACGAGGTATCGGTACAGGGCACGCTGGGTGAAGGAACGGAGCGCCTCGAGTTCCGCAACAACGGCGACGACGTGGAGATCCACGTCGTGGTGCCGCGCGCCCGCCGCCGCCAACCGGACCGTGTGATCGGCGAGTCGCATCTCGAAATCATGGTGCCGCGCAACGCGACGCTGGATATCGAAACTGCCACGGCGTCGATCGCGGTAGACGGTGTGGCGGGTGAGGTCAGCATGGAAAGCGCCGTCGGCGCCGTCACGTTTGCTGGTGATTCGCGGGTGATCGACGCCGGATCGACCGGCGGCGACATCGACGTTGCTACCTCGGCTACCAACGCGGAGCTCGACATTACCGGGGGCAGCGGCAATGTGGTCGTTCAGCTCGGGGGTGGTTCGGTGAGCGCCGGAACCCTCACCGGCACCTTGCGGGTCATCGGTGGCCGCATCGACGAGGGAAGCTTCGAGTCGGTGTCCGGGGACATCTACTTCGAGGGCGAACTGGCGACCGGCGCCGACCTCGACTTCGAGAACTTCAGCGGTGGCGTCGCGCTGATGATCCCTGCCGACACCGCGGCGGGCTTCGAGATCACCACCTACAGCGGCACCATCGAGACCGAATTCGGCTACGAGGGACAGAATACCGAGCGCTTTTCGCCCAACCAGGAAGCCGAGTTCACGTTGGGCGCCGGTGGAGCCGAAGTGACGATCGAGGTGTTCAGCGGCAGCGTTGTGATTAGGCAACGCTAGCCCGCATATCTCAACGCCCTCGCGACGACGGGCGTGAAGATACGCGGGCTGGTTTTCTTGATACGCTCTCGGCATGAAGCTCTCTCATGCCCTCCTGCTGCTCTCCCTGGCGGCCATCACCATCGCGCTCGCCGTGCCGGACTCCGCATTCGCCTTCCAGTCGGAGGCGGTGGTCAGCGGGCGGGTGATCGACGAGGACGGCAATCCGGTGGCCGGCGCCACGTTGGTCGCCGTAACCGCCGGCGACCAGGAAGAGCTGCGCTTCGACGCAACGAGCGCTGACGACGGCACCTATCGTTTTCCCGACCTCCACCAGAATGTGCGCTACACGATGACGGTCGAGAAGGAAGGCTTCACCGGCGTCGAAACACTCGTGGTCTTCGACCGGCGCGTCAACTCCCGGGACTTCACGTTGCGCTACGCCGGTCGCCAGCTCGCCCAGGAGGCATACCAGCGGGGCGTTGCCGCCGCCCAAGCCGGCGACTTCGATGCCGCCGCCGCCGACATCACAGCGGCCGTGGAGGCGATCGAAGGCACGGTTGTCGACGACCAGATGCTGATTGCGGCGCTGGGAGCGCTGGCCCAGGTGCAATTCCGGCGCGGTGACATGGACGCCGCGGGTGCGGCCTACGAGCGTGTCATCGTCCTGGTTCCCGACGATGTCCAGGCGATCTACGCGCTCGGCCACGTGCGCGACGCGCAAGAGCGTTACGACGAGGGCGAAGCGGCGTTCCGCCGCGTCCTCGAGGTGATGCCGAGCAACGCCCAGGCGCAGTACAGCC
>CBDUXW010000146.1:0-7319 GCA_965371275.1 uncultured bacterium
ATGGGCGAGGAGGACGGCCGCCCCTACATCGTCATGGAGTTTCTCGACGGCGAGGACTTGAAGGCGGTGATCAGACGTGGCGACGAGGTGCCGCTCGAACGCCGCCTCGAGCTGATGAAGCAGGTGGCCGGCGCGCTCGCCTACGCGCACAACGCCGACGTCGCCCACCGCGACATCAAGCCCGACAACATTTTCGTAACCGGCGCCGGCGATGTACGCCTTCTCGACTTCGGGATCGCCCGCATCAAGGACTCGACAATGACCGCCACCGGCGTGGTGCTCGGCACGCCCGCCTACATGTCGCCCGAGCAGGTCGTCGGCAAGAAGGTCGACCGGCGCGCCGACGTCTTTGCCGCCGGCGCCGTCTTCTACGAGCTGCTGAGCGGCGAACGTGCCTTCCCCGGCAAGCGGGTGGACGAGATCTTCGACAAGATCATGAAGCATCAACCGCCGCCGATTCACCGGCTCAACGAGCTGTTGCCGAAGTCGCTGTCGGCGATCGTCCACAAGGCGATGGCGAAGGCGCCCGAGCGCCGCTACCAGTCGATGGACGAGCTGCTGGCCCACCTGGAACGCTTCGACGCGACGCTCGCCAAGCTCCGCGACCGGATGCGCCGCGAGGCCGAGGCCGGCCTCGCCCGTCTCGGCGACCTCGGCGCCGACGGGCGACAACAGGTGCGTGTCGGCGGCGTGAGCGCGACACGGCTGCCCAGGGGCTACTTCGAGCTGCATGCCTTCGTCCGCCGCTTGGCCGAGGAGCAAGCCACGACGAGCGCGCTGATGGGCGAGTTGCAGTGGGTGGCGGAAATCTCCGCGGCGTCGATCGAGGAGTACAGCGACGGCGGATTGCGGCGCATGGCCAACCGGGTCGACGAGATCCGCGCAGAATGTCCGGAGGAGTCGGGAGTCAGGCGCCTCGGGCGCCGCCTACTCGACGAGCTCAAGATTCGCCTGCTGACGCCGGCTCATCTGAGAACCGATCCGGAGGCCTCGGGCGAATTCGTATAGCGCCCGTACGGTGCAGCGCTGACCAAGGGCGAGGCGCTACGTCGTGCCCCGCACCCCGGGCAGCCTGATTTCCTCGACAAGCCGTTGCACTTCTTCGGGGAGCGGCGCCGTGAACCGGCTGACGATCAGGGTCAGGGCGAAGTTCAGCAGCATGCCGACAGCCCCGATGCCCTCCGGGCTGATTCCGAGCAGCCACTCATCGGCGCCGGCTTCGGGACGGATGAAACGAAAGTAGTGGATGTAGCCGGCGGTGAACAAAATCCCGCCGAGCATACCGGTGATCGCCCCTTCCCTCGTGGTGCGTTTCCAGAACACTCCTAGAACCAGAATCGGGAAGAAGCTCGACGCTGCGAGGCCGAAGGCGAACGCCACCACCTGGGCGACGAAACCGGGCGGATAGATACCGAAATATCCGGCGACGAAGACCGTGCCGCCGGCGGCGATGCGCGCCAAAAGCAGCTCGTGGCGCTCGCTCAAACCGGGGAGCAGGAACGACTTGCCGAGGTCGTGAGAGATCGCCGACGCCATTACCAGCAGAAGACCGGCGGCGGTCGACAGCGCCGCCGCTAACCCTCCGGCGGCGACCAGGGCGACGACCCACGCGGGCAGCCTGGCGATCTCCGGATTGGCGAGCACCATGATGTCGGGATCCACCATGAGCTCGTTGAGCTGCGCATCACCGCTGTAAAGGATGACCCCGTCCCCGTTCTTGTCACTGAACGAGATGAGGCCCGTCGCCTCCCAGTTGCTGAACCATTCGGGCGCCTGGGCGTACGGCACGCCGTTCAAGGTCTCGATCATGTTGACGCGCGCGAAGGTCGCAACCGCCGGTGCCGCCGTGTAGAGAATGGCGATGAAGGCGAGCGCCCAAAAGGCGCTCCAACGGGCGGCGCGAGCCGAGGGCACGGTGTAGAAGCGAACCAGGACGTGGGGTAGGCCGGCGGTGCCCGCCATCAGCGCCAGGGTGATGGCGAAGACGTCGATCATTGCTTTCTTGCCGCTGACGAAAGCGGCCGTGTATTCGGGGAAACCGAGATCCCGATGCAGGGCGTCGATCGTTTCGAGCAGGAAGAGTCCGGCATTCGGCCCCTCTACGACCCGGGCGCCGAAGCCGAGTTGCGGGATCGGATTTCCGGTCATCTGATACGAGATCGCGATCGCTGGAATCAAGTACGCGACGATGAGCACGCAGTACTGCGCTACCTGGGTGTAGGTGATGCCGCGCATGCCGCCGAGGGTGGCGTAGGTGAAGACGAGCGCCATGCCGATGATGACGCCGGTGTTGATGTCGACCGAGAGAAAGCGTGAGAACACGATGCCGACGCCGCGCATCTGGCCGGCGATGTACGTGAGCGAGACGAACAGCGTGCAGGCCGCGGCGACGACGCGCGCCGTTTGTGAGTAGTAACGATCGCCGACGAAGTCGGCGGTCGTGAACTTCCCGTATTTGCGCAGGTAGGGCGCCAGAAACAGAGCGAGGAGGACGTAGCCTCCGGTCCAGCCCATCAGGTAGATGGTGCCGGTGTAGCCCATGAACGAGATGAGCCCGGCCATGGAGATGAACGACGCGGCGCTCATCCAGTCGGCACCGGTCGCCATCCCGTTGGCGATCGCGGGCACGTCGCGGCCGGCTACGTAGAACCCGGCGGTGGACCTGACGCGCGTCGCGATCGCGATGCCGATGTAGAGGGCGAATGTGCTCCCGACGACGATAAACGTCCAGGTTTGAACGCTCATGCCCGCCCCGCGTCAGTCGACGTCATGCTCATGGTCGAGTCGGTCCATGCGTCGGGCGTAGATCAGGACCAGGATCACGAAGATGTAGATCGACCCCTGCTGGGCGAACCAGAAGCCGAGGGGAAAGCCGCCCAGCTTGAATCGGTTGAGGGGTTCGACGAAGAAGATCCCCAGCCCGTACGAGGCGACGAACCAGACCACCAAGAGCTTGGCCATGAGGCCAAGATTGGCGCGCCAGTATGCGGCGGTGTCACGTTTGTTGGCGGTCACTATTTTCCCTTTTCTCGAGCCGGAGGCTTCGAACATGCGGCTCGGCTGCGTTGCCTGACCCCGGCGACGACGAGCCTATCCATGCACGGACAATCGAAGATACTCGCCTTTGCCGGCTGCGCCTACGATTTCGAGAGGGCGAAACCGGCTATTTGCAACTCTGACGGTGGAAACTCGGCCTTTTCGGCTATACTGCGCCGCAAGCTCATGGTCCCTCGGATTACCAGGATGTCGTAGCCGGCGGGGCCGCTCCCGAATCGGGAGACTGGGCGAGGCATCAATGACAGAACTCCTGGGGGCGGGAGACGCAAAAATGAAGAAATTCGCTCTCGCGTTGGTTTGCACCGCGATCGTGTGCCTGGGGTTTGTGGTCAGCCCGGGGATGGCGCAGCGTGCATCCGTGGCTGCTGCAGCGCCTGGGACGGCGAGCTCCGACGCACCCCCGCCGCCTGCACGTGAAGAGCCGGACGTCATCATCGGACGCTTCTGTCTCCGCTGCCACAACGACGCCCAGCTCACGGGAGGGCTGACGTTCGAGTCGTTCAACGTGGCGAAGGCCGGCGAGAACGCCGAAGTAGCGGAGCGGATGATCCGCAAGCTGCGGGCGGGCATGATGCCGCCGGTTACTGCGCAGCGCCCCGACGCCGACACCTATGCGACGATCATCGCGGCGCTCGAGACTACGGTCGACGCTGCCGCGGCGGCCGCACCGAACCCGGGGACCCGGACATTCCAGCGCCTCAATCAACCCGAGTACGACCGCGCCATCCGTGAGCTCCTGGCGCTGAACATCGACGCCGGCGACTGGTTGCCGGAAGATCAAAAGAGCGCCAACTTCGACAATATCGCGGACTCGCAGACGCTCTCCCCGTTGTTGCTGGAGGCCTACTTCAATGCCGCCGCCGAAATCAGCCGCATGGCCGTGGGCAATCGAAACGCCGTCACGATCGACCAGACGTACACGAACTCGGAGTACACGTCGCAGCACCCGTGGAACCAACTGGAGGACGCGCCATACGGAACGCGCGGTGGAATTGTCGCCGTCCACACCTTTCCTGCCGACGCGGAATACTTTCTTGACCTGACCTTTACGTCGGGCGACAACTCGCGGCTCGAGGACATCGACGTTTCGATCGATGGTGAGAGGGTCGCTCTGCTGGCCTACGACACCGACAGGGGAAGTGGCGCCGATGGCCGCGGCGGGGGTGGGTTGCAGACCGAGCCGTTCTTCGTGAGAGCCGGGCAACATAAAGTTGTTGCCGCGTTCATCCGCCGCTCCGACGGGCCCTACGAGGATCTCATTCGGCCGCACGACTGGTCCTATGCCGGCGGCGGCTCCGGCGGCGCCGGAATCACGACGCTGCCCCACTTGCGCGACCTGGTTGTCCGCGGCCCCTACAACATCACCAGCGTCTCGGAGACCGCGAGTCGCCGGCTGATCTTCACTTGCCGCCCGACGGCGCCCGGCGAAGAGCGGCCGTGCGCGCGGCGGATCATCGAGCGCCTGGCAGGCGAGGCCTACCGCCGGCCGTTGACCGCCGGCGAAGTGGACAGCCTGCTGCAATTCTATGAATCCGGCGCTGCGAATGGCAGCTTCGAGGATGGCGTCAGAATGGCGCTCGAGGCGATCCTGTCGAGCCCGTTTTTCGTGTTCCGGCTGGAGCGGGAGCCGGATGGCGTCACGCCCGGCACATCATACGGGCTCGATGACGCGACCTTGGCTTCGCGCCTGTCGTTCTTCTTGTGGGGCGCTCCGCCCGACGAGGAGCTCCAAGAGCTCGTCGGTCAGGGCAAGCTCTCGTCGGGAGACGAGCTCGAGCATCAGGCGCGGCGAATGCTCTCCGATCCACGCGCGGAGGCGCTGGCTTCCCGATTCGCGGCCCAGTGGTTGCGCCTCCAGGACCTGTACAAGGTGCATCCGGATCCCAACTTCTTTCCCAACTTCGACGGCAACCTCGCCGCCGCGATGCAGCAGGAAACCGAATCGTTCTTCTACAGCCTCGTGCGCGAAGACCGCAGCGTGCTCGAGCTGTACACGGCCGACTATACGTTCCTCAACGAGCGCCTCGCCCGCCACTACGGGATCCGCAACGTCGGCGGCACCCACTTCCGGCGGGTGCAATACCCGGACGACCGGCGCCGTGGCGTGCTGGGTCATGGAAGCATTCTGGTGCTCACGTCGATGGCCAATCGCACGTCCCCGGTGCTGCGCGGCAAATGGGTCATGGAGGTGTTGATGGGAACGCCGCCGCCGCCGCCGCCGCCCAACGTGCCCACCCTCGATGAGACCGCGGGCGCCAAGGACGGCAAGATGCTCACCACGCGCGAGCGCATGGAGCTGCACAGGGCCAACCCGGCGTGCAATTCGTGTCACCGGATGATCGACCCGATCGGCCTAGCGCTCGACAACTTCGACGTTACCGGGATGTGGCGCTTTCGCGAGAACGGCATGCCACTGGACACCCGGGGCACGTTTTACGATGACTCCCCGATATCGACGACGAGCGAGCTCGTGGACGTGCTCATGCAACGTCCCGTTCCGCTGCTGCGCACGTTTACCGAAAACCTGTTGGCCTATGCGCTTGGCCGACGGGCAGAATACTTCGACCAGCCGACGATCCGGGCGATCGTGACGGCGGCGGAGGCCGACGATTACCGCATGTCGTCGTTCATCATCGGCGTCGTGAACAGCGACGCGTTCCGGATGAAACGCGCCGCCGCCGTTGCCACGGACGCGGCCGCAGGAAGTGAGCGACAATGACGTTCGAATACGAGATGACTGTCAACTACCAGGAGGCCTGAGCGATGCACTTCATTACCGGAAAGACCGTCCCGCGTCGTACGTTCCTCCGCGGCATGGGCGCCACCGTCGCGTTGCCGTTGCTCGACGCGATGGTGCCTGCCGGCCGTACCCGGCCCCGCACGGGACCCGAGAACAGCCCGACGCGGCTCGTGTGCGTCGAGGAAGTGCATGGTCTCCCCGGCTGTAACGATTGGGGAGCCAGCCAGTATTTGTTTGCGCCCGAAACCACCGGCCGTGATTTCGACATCGTGCCGGACAGCGTGCTCAAGCCCCTCGAGAAATACCGCGACTACATGACCATCATCAGCAACACCGATGCACGGATGGCGGAAGCCTTCGTGCCCGCGGAGATCGGCGGCGACCACTTCCGATCGAGTGCGGTGTTCCTCACCCAGTCCCACCCCAAGCAGACGCAGGGCTCCGATATCCACGCCGGCACGTCGCTGGACCAGCTCTACGCGCACCGCTTTGGACAGGGCACGCCGCTGCCGTCGATGCAGTTTTGCATCGAGCGACTCGATCAAGCCGGCGGCTGCACGTACAACTACTCGTGCGCGTACACCGACTCGATCAGCTGGGCCTCGCCGACGGAGCCGCTTCCCATGATTCGCGATCCGCGCGTCGCTTTCGACATGCTGTTCGGGGCGGGAGGTACGCCGGAGGAGCGGGCGGCGCGGCGGCAGACGCGGCGCAGCATCATCGATTGGATCACCGACGAAGTAGCGGCGTTTCGCAATGAGCTCGGGGCCGCCGATCGCATCCGCATGAATCAGTACCTGGACAATGTCCGCGAGCTCGAACGTCGCATCCAGAAAATCGAGGAGCAGAACAGTAGCGGTGAGCCGCGCGACCTGCCGTTGGCGCCGACCGGCGTTCCCGACTCGTTCTCGGAGCACATGCGGCTGATGTTCGACCTCCAGGTGCTGGCGCTGCAGACCGACATGACGCGCGTGATGTCGTTCAAGACGGGGCGCGACGCCCAGAACCGCGTCTTTCCCGAGTGCGGCTCGGACAGGCCGTTCCACCCCGCATCGCATCACGGCAATCGCGAGGAAAACATCCTCGAGTTCAACAAGATCTGCACGTTCCGCCTCGGTCAGATGACGTATTTTCTGGAGAAGCTGCACAACACCATGGATGGAGACGCCAGCCTGTTGGAAAAAACGGCGATCATCTGGGGCTCGCCGATGGCCGACGCCAACGTTCACAACCACCGTCGTTGTCCGCTCCTCTTCTTCGGCCATGCCAACGGCGGACTCGAGGGCGGCCTCCATGTCAAAGCTCCCGATGGAACGCCCATGGCCAACGCGATGCTGGCGCTCATGCACGAGATCGGCATGGACGACATCGAGGGCTTCGGCGACAGCACCGGCGAATTGTCGCTGTCGTCGCCGGCCGGCCCGACGAGCGCATCATGATGCGCAGCGCCCGAAACCAGCGGCGACCGCGGCAGTCGCCGGAGAGCGAATAATGAGGCCCAAGTTGCGCATGAAGCTGGTGG
>CBDUXW010000147.1:0-7267 GCA_965371275.1 uncultured bacterium
GGCGGCGGGCTCGTCGGCCGGTTCTTCGGACGCACCGCCGCACGCTGCGGTCATCGACACGACGGTTACGAGTGCAATGAACCAGATCCAGTTGTTCCTCGGCTGCATCCTCGCTTCTCCTTAAGACCGGGGCCCGATGCCGCGCTGCGCAGGCACATCGCTGGGAGGGGACTTCGGGATTCGCTTGGTCATGGGGATCGTAAAAATCAGAGTGAGGATCAATGGATAGATTACAAAGCTCCATCCGTCAACCCGCCCCACCGAGTTTCTTCGCTACATTCGGCCCCGCGCCTCGCCTCGCAACGTTTCCGGTGAGGCGCTAATCTATCGATGCTGTCCACTTGTCTCAGCATAACATCGACCCACCGTAGCTCACCCGGCCGCGCCCGCTGCGCCCGCGTCGGGCCTCGACCAGAAGAGTCACACCATGTCCGAAACGACCGCTACACAGCCTGCCACGACCGCCGAGTTCCTCGAGCAAGCCGATCGCTGGGGTGCTCATAACTACGCGCCCCTGCCGGTGGTCGTCAGCCGCGCCGAGGGCGTGTGGGTGTGGGACGTCGAGGGCAATCAATACCTCGATTGCCTGTCGGCTTATTCCGCCGTTAACCAGGGCCACTGCCACCCCCGGATTCTCGAGGCGCTCAATCGCCAGGCGTCGCAGTGCACGTTGACTTCCCGGGCGTTCCAGAACGATCAAATGGGTCCCTTCCTCGAAACGCTGTGTGAGCTGGTCGGCTACGAGAAGGCGCTGCCCATGAACACCGGCGCCGAGGCCGTCGAGACGGCGATCAAAGCCGTCCGCAAGTGGGGTTACCAGGTCAAGGGCGTTGCCGCCGATCAGGCCGAGATCATCGTGTGCGCCGACAACTTCCATGGCCGCACCACAACGATCGTCGGCTTCTCGACCGAAGCGCAGTATCGCGACGGCTTCGGGCCGTTCACGCCGGGATTCGTGCCGGTTCCCTACGGTCAGATCGATGCGCTGGCCGCCGCGATCAACGACAACACCGTAGGATTTCTGGTCGAGCCCATACAAGGCGAGGGCGGCGTCATCGTGCCGCCCGAGGGCTTTCTGAAGGCCGCCTCGGAGCTGTGCGCCGAGCACCGCGTCGCCTTCATCGCCGACGAGATCCAGACCGGTCTCGGGCGTACGGGACGGCTACTGTGCTGCGATTGGGAGGACGTGCGCGCCGACGTGCTGCTGCTCGGCAAAGCTCTCGGCGGCGGTGTGTATCCGGTTTCGGCCATGTGCGCCGACGCCGAGATCATGCAGGTTTTCACGCCCGGCGACCACGGTTCGACGTTCGGTGGCAATCCGCTTGGCGCCGCCGTTGCCCAGGCGGCGCTGGACGTGATCGTTGACGAGCGGCTGGCGGAACGCGCCGACGAGCTCGGCAGCTGGTTCATGGAGCAGCTGCGCGCTATCGACTCGTCGCACATCGCCGAGGTGCGTGGCAAGGGGATGCTTATCGGGGTGGTGATCGCCGACGAGTCCGGTCCCGCCAAGCCGTTCTGCAAGCGCCTGATGGCCCGCGGCGTGCTGGCGAAAGAAACCCACGAACAGGTGGTGCGCTTCGCGCCGCCGCTGGTAATCGACAAGGAAACGCTCGCGGGCGTACTTCCGGACATCGCCGACGTATTCCGCGGCAATTGACCAGCTTGAGTTGGTTCCTCATCTTCGCGCTGATTGCGCTGCTGATGGTCTTGGTGTCGCTGTGGATGTTCTGGTACGCGCGGCAAGCCCGGCGGTCGCATAAGGATCAGCTCGACAACATGATCCGTGAGATGCGGGACGTGATCGACAAAGACGGCGACGCCGATCAGGACTGAGCGCCGGGCTAAGCGGGCTCTTCGCCGCCGGAGGCGAGCTCCTCCATCGAATCCTCGATCGAGATGGCCTGCAGCTTGGTATCGAAGCGCAGGGCTACCTCGAACGTGTCGTCGATATCGCTGGTCCTGAGCACCGTTCCGTAGATGAGCGTCTTGCCGATGGACGGCTCACCGGCGGGCAAGTGAACCAAGCACCGTGAGCCCGCGACCACCGGTCGGTTCACACGCACGAGGGCGCCGCTGCGGCTCACGTTGATCGTGATGCCCCGGGCCTCGTAGCGGTGATCGGCAGGGTCGAATCCGTGCAGCGACACCAACAGGTGGATCGGATGCTCGGTCGTGATGCGCGGATCGGTCCGGCGTTGCTGGGTGTCTTCCGAGCCGTCAAATTCCGGCTTGCCGTCCATCGATCCTCTCAGAGTGGTGACGGTATCAGTCCCTGGGCAAGTATCAGGCCGAGGACCCCGGCGATGATCAGGTAGATGATCATCGGCAGTATTGTAATCCGAATCAGGGCTCCTTCCTGCCCGGTTATGCCCACCGTGGCGCTGGCGGCGACTACGTTGTGCACGGTGATCATGTTGCCGGCAGCCCCGCCTACGGCCTGTAGCGCCAGAACGAGCACAATCGGCAGGCCGGCGCCCACCGCCACGCCGAACTGGAATACCGCGAACATCAAGTCGCTGACGGTATTGCTGCCGGCGACGAACGCTCCCATGGCGCCGACCCACGGAGCAAACAGCGGCCAGGCGCCGCCCACGGCACTAGCGAGCCTCTCGGCGAGAAATATCGGCATGCTGTCGATACCGCCTTCGTTGACCCCGGAATCGATGAACACGCGCACCAGCGCCACCGCGAAAAGCAGCGCCAGTGTCGGCCGCGCCAACGTCGACGCGGCGCCGCCCCAGGCGCGGCGGATAGCGGGCAACGGGCGGCTGCCATGCAGGAATGGTGTCAGCAGCGCCGCCGTGGCGAGCACGGTGCCGGGCAAATACAGCGGCTGAATCGACTGCGAAAGCGGTGTGCCGAGGATTTGGGTCCAGCTCAACGTGACGCTCTCGAGGGCAGCCCGCAGCGGCAACTGCGGTAGCCGGGTGACAACCAACAGGACGGCAGCCACGATGTACGGCGACCAGGCGCGCAGCAGACCGATCTTGGCGCCGTCTGCCGTGCCGTCGGCGGGTGATTCGGCGGTGGCCGTCCCGCCGCCCCACTGCGGTTCCCAGTTCTCGCGCTCCGGAAACGTCCAGATGGGTTCGTCGCCCAGCAAGAACCGCTTCTTCGCCGCGGGCACGACGATCGCCAGTCCCACCAGGCTGCCCAGAAGGCTGGGGAACTCGGGGCCGAGGAGCCAGGCCACCGCGACGTACGGGACGACGAACGCCAAGGCGCTGAACAGCGCGAACGGCCAAATAGACAGCGCCGTGCGCGCCGAGCGGTCGCGTCCGAACAACCGGCCGAGCATGGCGAGCAACAGGAAAGGCACGAACAGGCCGCATACCGCGTGGATGGTGGCGGCGTGGGCGCCGATCGCCGCGATGAACGTGTCGTAGGCAACGCCGGATCGGTCGACTGCCTCCATCACCGTCGGTACGTTGAGCGACTCGCCCATGCCGATGATGATCGGCGTACCCACGGCGCCGAAGGTCACGGGCGTGCTCTGGATGATCAGCGCCGCGGCACACGCGGCCAGTGGTGGGAACCCCAGGGCCACCATCAGCGGTCCGGCGACGGCCGCCGGCGTGCCGAAGCCCGCCGCCCCCTCCATGAACGAGCCGAAAAGCCAGGCGACGACCAGCGCCTGGATGCGGGCGTCGGGTGAGATGTCGTGAAAACCGGCGCGGATGACCGCCATTCCGCCGGTCTCGCGTAGCGTGTACAGCAGTACCAGGGCCGGGAGAATGATCCACAGCAGCGACGCGGCGATCATCATGCCGCGCAGCGACGCGGCAACGACGACGCGGGGCGTCATTTGCCAGGCCCACAGGGCGGCGACCACGGCTACCGCGTAGGCGACCGGCATGGCGCGGGTGGCCGGCCAGCGGGCCAGGACGAGTAGGGCGAATACGGTCAGTAGGGGGGCGAGGGCCGCGATCGTCAAGAGCATCGCGGCACCTTATCACTGGCGGCCGGGTTGTTCCGGAGAGTTCTTCCCCTGAGCCGTCCGCGTGCGGCATAGGCCCTCGCGGGTCCTTCCGCTACCCTGCAACCGCGAGGGGAAATTGCGGATCCCTTCGGGTTTTTTTGAAACCTCGCGTTCGCAGGTGCCCCACGGATCCTCCCGCGAGGGCCTATGCCACCCGCTACCGGCGCGGGACGTTGGCTTCGGAACCAGAGGCGCTTCGTAGGAAGCGGGGTTTGCTCGGGGGTTAGCGGGTCCAATTTTTTTGAATACCCGCCACCCGCCCACTCCGTTCGCTGCCTACGGCAGCTCCCGGCCCCTAGGTGCACAGGTGGGAGGCGGGTGCCTTCCCGACCGGCGCCTTCGTGTCAGATCGAAGTCCTCCCAGCCGGTGCCCCCGTGTTCCTGTGGGACAAGTGGGCAAGGAAGACGCGGAACGCGACTTCCGGAGGGGGAGGGTGGTGGGTATTGAAATAGATCGGAGCGTTCCCCGCCCAGAACCGCCCCTACCTACAAAGCTCCCGCATCACCCGGCGCGGGCGCTTCATAGGAAGAGGTGGTGCCCTCGCGGTTGCAGGGTAGCGGAAGGACCCGAGAGGGCCCATACCTCCCGCTCCCGGCTCAGGGCACCTTCCCACCTGAATCGCGGCCTGGTTCACCGCTATATACTCGCCGCGTCATGCTCTGGACCGACGATTTCCAGCACGAGCTCGGCAGTCAGATTCGCGGCACGGTGTGTGCCGATGCGATGACGCGCTCGCTGTACAGCACCGACGCGAGCATCTATCAGGCGATGCCGATGGCGGTCGTGGTGCCGCGCGACGAAGACGACGTTCGCGCCACGGTCGAGATGGCGGCGCGGCGTGGGCTTCCCTTCCTGCCGCGCGGCGGGGGCACGAGCCTGGAGGGCCAGACGGTCAACGAGGCCGTCGTGCTCGATTTTTCGCCGCACCTGAACCGCATCGTGGAGATCAACGAGGAGGAGCTCTGGGCGCGGGTGCAGCCCGGTGTCGTGCAGGACACGTTGCGCTGCACCCTGGACGCGGCAGGACTGGACTTCGGTCCCGATACTGCTACCAGCAGCCGCGCCACGCTCGGCGGCATGATCGGCAACAACTCGGCCGGCTCGCACTCCATCGTGTACGGCAAGACGATCGATCACGTCATCGAATTGCGCTGTCTGCTCGCCGATGGCAGCGAAGCAACGTTCGGCGAGATCGGTGCCGCGGGATTCCAGGCCAAGCAGAAGCTCGACGGCATCGAGGGCCGCATCTATCGCTCGCTGGCGGCGGTGCTCGAGCGCAACCGCGATCAGATTCTCGAGCGCTACCCGAAGATCATGCGCCACGTCTGTGGCTACAGCCTCGATTATTTCCTGAAGTCATCGCCTATGAACATGGCGCACATCATCGCCGGCTCGGAGGGCACTCTGGCCACGATCCTCGAGGCCAAGGTCAACCTGGTTCGTAAGCCCAACGCCAAGGCGTTGCTGATTTCACAGTTCGACGATTTGGTGACGTCGATGGAGGCGGCGCGCGAGATCGTGCCGACGGGGCCGAGCGCCGTCGAGTTGCTCGACGATCTGGTGATCTCCCAGGCACGCAACCACCCGACGCTGTCGCGCCTGACCGGTTTCGTCGAGGGCGAACCGGGCGCCGTGCTGCTTACCGAGTACAGCGGTGACGACCAGGGGGAGGTCAACGACAAGGTCGACTCCCTGCGGCGGCGACTCGAGAGCGCCGGATTAGGCTACGGCTTCCACCAGGCGACCACGGAACAAGAGCAGGCGGACGCCTGGGAGGTACGAAAGTCGGGCCTGACGCTGCTGATGTCGGTGCAGGGCGACGCCAAGCCGATCGCCTTCGTGGAAGACACCGCAGTGAGTGTCGACAGGCTGCCGGAATACGTTCAACGATTGCAGAAGGTCGTGGCCGATCACGACACCTGGGCCGGATTTTACGGCCACGCCTCGGTCGGCTGCCTGCATTTTCGTCCGGTGATCAACTGCAAAGACGCGACGGACATCGCCAAGCTGCGCTCGATCGCCGACGATATTCGCGACCTGGTGGTCGAGTTCGAGGGCTCGCTGTCGGGCGAGCACGGCGACGGCCGCACGCGGACCGAGTACCTTCCCGGATTTTACGGAGACGACATCTACGACGGGTTCCGGCAGATCAAGACGGCGTTCGACCCCGAGGGTCGCCTGAATCCCGGCAACATCTGCGATCCGTACGGCGCCGACGAATCCGGCAGCCGCAGCGTGGAGCGCGCCGCCGACGCCGCCGTGCCGCTGGAGCACGTCGACTTCCTGCTCGACACCGACCTCCGCTACGGCGCCGATTACGCCACCACGCCGGTCGAGCGTTATCTGGACTGGTCACGCGAGGGCGGCCTGGCGGCGCACGTCGAGATGTGCAACGGCAACGGTTTTTGCCGCAAGGAGACCGGCACGATGTGCCCGTCGTACCAGGCCACTCGCGACGAGAAGGACTGCACGCGCGGCCGGGCCAACGCGCTACGCGCGGTCATTTCCGGGGCGCTGCCGGCCGACGACTTCACCAGCCACAATCTGTACGAAGTGCTCGACCTGTGCTTGGAGTGCAAGGGTTGCAAGAGCGAATGCCCGAGCAACGTCGACATGGCCAAGCTCAAGTACGAGTTCCTGGCCCAGTACTACGATGCCCACGGCACACCCCGGCGGGCGCGATTCTTCGGCGACATTGCCAAGACGAGCCGCTGGGGGTCGCGTCTGGCGCCGCTGTCGAGCGTGATCGCCAACACACCGGCCGCCCGGTGGCTCAACCAGCGCGTTTTTGGGATCTCGAGCCGACGCCCGGTGCCGCCGTTCGTCCACCGGACCTTCGAGGCGTGGTTTCGCGCCCGGTCCGCGGCGGCGGGTGGGGCGACGCTGGGCTCGGCCAATCCTCCCGGGTCGCGCGGCAAGGTGGTGCTGTTCCACGACACTTTCATGAATCACAACTATCCGAGCGTGGGTCGCGCGGCGGTGACCGTTCTAGAGCTCGCGGGCTATGAGGTCGTGCTCGCCGACAAGGTTTGTTGCGGTCGCCCGATGTTGTCGAACGGTCTTGCCGGCGATGCGCGCGACAACGCCCGTATCAACGTCGAACGCCTGGCGGACTTCGCTCGCAGCGGCGTGCCGATTGTCGGCTGCGAGCCTTCTTGCCTGATGATGCTGCGCGAAGACTATCTCGATCTCTTGCCCGGCAGCGACAAGGCGAAGCTGGTGTCGAGCAACGCATTCCTCATCGAGGAGTTTCTACTCGGTGCGGCGGCAGGAGAAGGCGTGGAGCG
>CBDUXW010000148.1:0-7256 GCA_965371275.1 uncultured bacterium
TCGGCGCTCCTTGCCCTCGGCTACAATACCCACGCGCCAGACCCATCACACTTTCCCCACGGCCTGCTAGAGTTGGTCACTTGACTTCGAAACGAAGGAGCTCACCTTGATAGACGGCGCAAGAGTCATACCGCGCGAGCGTCACGAGGACGATCGGGGCTATTTGACGGAGATCTTGCGCTCCGACGACGATCATTTCACGCGCTTCGGCCAGGCCTACGTGACCGGGTGTCACCCCGGAGTCGTCAAGGCGTGGCACAAACACGCCAAGCAACACGATTCGTTCTACGTCGTGCGCGGCACGATGAAAGTCGGGCTGCATGACGACCGCGAGGGCAGCCCTACGCACGGCGAGTATCAGACGGTCGTTCTCGGCGAGCGCGGACAGGATGCCCTCTTGGTGATTCCGGCGGGCGTGTGGCACGGCATGATGGCGCTGGGCGAGTTCTCGCTGATGCTCAACATTCCCTCTGAGCTCTACGACTACGATGAAGCCGACGAGATCCGCGCGCCGTTCGACGCGTTCGACGACATCTGGACGGTACAGAACCGCTGATTCCCGGTGTTCTGACGGTCGGCCGGCAGTGGTGCCGGTCCCGCGCCAGGGATAATATCGTTAAATATAGGAATATTCGGTAAAGTGATGAGCGCTGCCTCCCCGCCGGGCCCAATCGACACCATTCGAATTCGGGGCGCCCGGCAACACAACCTGCGTGGCTTCGACCTCGACATACCGCGCTACTGCCTTGTCGTCGTCACCGGCCTGTCGGGTTCCGGCAAGTCGTCGCTGGCCTTCGACACGCTGTATGCCGAGGGCCAGCGGCGTTACGTCGAGTCGCTATCGGTGTACGCGCGGCAATTCCTGGAGCAGATGGAACGCCCCGACGTCGAGAGCATCGAGGGTCTGTCGCCGGCGATCGCCATCGAGCAGAAGACCACGAGTCGCAACCCGCGATCTACCGTCGGTACGGTTACCGAGCTCTACGACTACCTGCGCTTGCTCTACGCTCGCGTCGGCACGCCGCACTGCCCGAACTGCGGACGCGCCGTGCGCTCGCAGACAACGCGGCAGATCGTGAAACAGGTGATGAGCCTGCCGGAGGGGTCGCGGCTACAGATTCTGGGCCCGATCGTCAGGGGCCGTAAGGGAGAGTTCAAAGCCGAGCTCATGCGCCTGGCGCGGAGTGGATTCGTGCGCGCCCGGATCGACGGCCGCGTGCTGGAAATTCACACGCCGCCGCAGCTGCGCCGCCAGCAGCGCCACGACATCGAGGTTGTGGTCGACCGGGTGATTCTGCGCGCCGGCATCCACAAGCGATTGCGTGACGCCGTCGACCGGGCACTGCAGCTCGCCGATGGGGTGGTGATCGTGAACGTCCTCGGCGACGCCGACTATCTGTACTCGCAGAAGCTGTCCTGCCCGCACTGCGAGATCAGCGTGCCCGAGCCGATGCCGCGGTCGTTTTCGTTCAACAGTCCGCGCGGCGCCTGCGACGGTTGCCAAGGCCTCGGCGTGAGCTACTCCTTTGCCGAGGACCTGATCGTTCCGGATGACACCGTGAGCCTGCCCGGCGGTGCCATCGCGCCGTGGCAAGGATCGGCATATCCGAAGCACTTCTTCGACGTGTTGTGTCGGGAGTTCGAGGTCGACGCCGGTACGCCCTGGGCACAGCTTCCCGAGGCCCTTCGCCGTTTGGTCATCGACGGACCGCCCGACGGTGAGCCGCTACAACTCACCGTCAAGGAGGGCCTACTCGACCAACGCTTGGCGCGTGGTTTCGCCGGCGTCATTCCGATCCTCGAGCAATCGCTCGAGCAAGCACGGCGCCCCCGCCGGCGTAGCCTGGAGAAGTATCAACGCGAAGCGGAGTGCGTGGCGTGCGCCGGCAGGCGATTGCGCCCCGAGAGCCTGGCGGTCCTCGTTGCCGGGCTCTCGATCGCCGATTTCACCGCGTTGACCGTAGACCATGCGCTGGTCAGGGTTGCCGAAATGAAATTCACGAAGCGGCTCGCCCCGGTGGCTGAACCGCTCGTGAAGGAGCTCTCCGACCGGCTCCGCTTCTTGCAGCAGGTGGGGCTAGGCTACCTGAGTCTCGATCGGGGCTCGGCGTCGCTGGCCGGCGGCGAGGGGCAGCGGATCCGGCTGGCCACGCAGATAGGCACCCGGCTACGTGGCGTCATGTATGTCCTCGACGAGCCAAGTATCGGTTTGCACCAGCGCGACAACCATCGTTTGCTGGAGGCACTCGAGGAGATTCGTGATCAAGGCAACACGGTGATCGTCGTGGAGCACGACGAGGACACCATCCGGGCCGCGGACTGGGTCGTCGATCTGGGACCGGGCGCCGGCGAGCATGGCGGCTTCGTTGTCGCCGAGGGTCCGCCACAGGCGATCGCTGGCGAGAAGAGCTCGCTCACCGGCGACTACCTGTCGGGCAGGCGCAGAATCGAGGTCCCCGAAACACGCCGCCGGCCGTTGGCTCCTGCTCCGTCGGAAAGCGCCGAAGGCGAGGAAGCCGGCGGGGCTCCGGTCGGGTGGGTAACGGTGCAGGGCGCCCGGCACCACAACCTGCAGGACATCGACGTTTCGTTTCCGCTCGCCTGTTTCACCGTTGTCACGGGCGTCTCGGGGTCGGGCAAGAGCAGCCTCGTACAGGACATCCTCTACCGCGACCTGGCGCGTTCTCTCTACCGCGCGCTCGATGAACCCGGACCCCACGATGCCATCGTCGGCGTCGACGCCATCGACAAGGTCATTGACATCACGCAGGACCCCATCGGCCGCACGCCCCGATCCAACCCGGCTACGTACACCGGCGCCTTCACGCCGATCCGCCAGTTGTTCGCGGCGCTGCCCGACAGCAGAGTGCGCGGCTACGGTCCGGGTCGATTCTCCTTCAACGTCAGCGAAGGCCGCTGTGCGGAGTGCGAGGGTGCCGGCCTGCGCAAGATCGAGATGCACTTTCTTCCCGACGTGTACGCCCCGTGCGAGGCGTGCAACAGTCGTCGCTACAACGCCGAGACGCTGGAGATCCTCTACCGCGGCCTGAATGTTGCGGACGTCCTCGACCTCACCGTCGAGCACGGGCTCGAAGTTTTCGGCAGCGTGCCGGCGATCGCGCGCCGGCTCCAGGGTCTGATGGACGTGGGTTTGGGATACCTGCGGCTCGGGCAATCGGCCACGACGCTCTCCGGCGGCGAGGCGCAACGCGTCAAATTGGCCAAGGAGCTGTCCAAGAAGGCCACCGGATCGACGGTCTACATTCTCGACGAGCCGACCACAGGTTTGCACTTCGAGGACGTGCGGCGGCTGCTACACGTACTCGACGCCCTCGTAGAGCAAGGCAATACGGTGATCGTGATCGAGCACAACCTCGAGGTCGTCAAATGCGCCGACTGGATCATCGACCTCGGTCCGGAGGGTGGCGAGAACGGCGGACGAGTGGTTGTCGCCGGGCCGCCGGAGAGCGTTGCCGAGGATACGGTCTCCCATACGGGGCGGTATCTGCGCAAGCTACTGCGCGGCGCGCGGGTGTCAGCGTGAGCGCCGCCGTGCCGGCACCGAGGAGAGCGCCGGATACCGCCGCCGAGAGCCTGCGCCTGGCGATGTTCTCGCCGCTGCCGCCGACACCTTCCGGCATTGGTGACTACGTCGTCGACCTGCTACCGCTGCTGCCGGAAACGTGGAGTGTCGACGTGTTCGTCGGCGACGCGTCGCCGCTGGCCACGGTCGCCAGGTTGGTCGGCCCGGGCGAGACGCTCGGCTCGGTGGAGGGGTTCGTCGACGTCGAGTTCGAGCGCCGTCAGGAGCGCCGGCCGTACGACTTGATCATCTACCAGGTTGGCAACAGCACCCATCACGCATACATGTTGCCGTACGCCCTCCACCATCCAGGACTACTGGTGCTGCACGACGGCGTGCTGCACCCGTCGCGAGCCCAGCAGGCGATCGAATCCGGAGATCTGGCGGCCTATCGCCGTGCCGTCATCGCTTGCCGCCCCGACGTAGGAGCGGCGCTCGGGCATCTGGTCGCCGGCGGCCTGGCCGGACCGGCGCTCTATTTTCGCTTTCCGATGTGCGAGGACCTGGTGCGCGCCAGCCGGCTCACGGCGGTGCATGGCGAGGTCATGTGCGGCTGGGTGTCGGCAATGGTCCCGGAGTCAGCGGTGATTCCGCTCGTCCATTGGCGCGCGGTCGCGGCGATCGATGAGGCGCAACGCCAACAAACTCGACGCGGCGTGGCCGGCGCTTCACAGAACGACGTGCTGATAGGGTGCTTCGGAAGCATGGGCGCCGAGCGCCGCCTGGATCGCGTCTTCGCCGCGTTGGCTCGACTCGGCGACGCCACGCCCTGGCGCCTGGTGCTGGCCGGAAACGTGGACGCCTCTATCCGCTTGCCCGCGTTGGCCGACGAGCTCGGCATCGGCGCCCGCATTGCCTGGCCCGGCCGCCTCGACGACGCGCAGTTCCAAGCCCTGATGGGCAGCGTCGATATGGCCGTGAACCTGCGCTATCCACCGGCGCGGTCTTCGTCGGGCGTTCTGCATCAGTTGCTGCAGGTGGGCGCGCCGACGATCATCAGCGACGTCTTGCACTGGTGCGAGTATCCGGAGCCGGCGGTTGCCCGCGTGCCGCCGGGTCCCGACGCCGCGGAGACCGAGGCTCTGCAGGCGGCTTTGCAGCGTTGGATCAGCGATCCGCAAGCGCGCCGTGAGGCGTCGGCTGCGGGCCGTTGCTGGGCGGCAGAGGAGATCACCGCGGCCGGAATGGCGAACAGCTACGTGGCCGCCGTTTCGGCAGCGATGGACCGTTAATCGGACGGGGATGCGGTACCCTCTCTGAACCCTCCGCCCTCCCAACCCTTCAGGACCGCACAGATGCAGATCGCCGTCTTAGGTACGGGGTACGTTGGCCTTGTATCGGGGGCCTGTTTCTCCGAATTCGGCCTGTCCGTCGCCTGCGCCGACGTCGATCGAGAGAAGATCGACCAGCTCCAACGCGGCGAGATCCCGTTCTACGAGCCCGGCCTCCACGAGATGGTGCAGCGCAATGCGGCACAACAACGGCTGACGTTCACGACCGATGTCGCCGAGGCGATTCGTAGCGCCCAGGTGGTGTTCATCGCCGTAGGTACTCCCGCCAACCGCGACGGCACGCCGAATCTCGAGTTCATCGATTCGGTGGCCAAGGACATCGGCGACAACCTGACCGGCTACAAGGTCATTTGCACCAAGAGCACGGTGCCGCCGCGCACCGGCGACCGGATTCGCTCGATCATCGAGTCTGCGGCGGGTGCCGACACTCAATTCGACATCGTCAGCAACCCGGAGTTCCTACGCGAGGGCTCGGCGATCGAAGATTTCATGCATCCGGATCGCATCGTGGTGGGCGCCGAGTCGGAGCAGGCTGTGGAGATCATGAAGGAGCTCTACAGCCCGCTCTACTTGATCGAGACGCCGTTCATCATTACCGACGTGCCCACCGCCGAGATGATCAAGTATTCGTCGAACGCATTTCTGGCGACCAAGATTTCCTTCATCAACGAGGTCGCGAATATTTGCGAGAACGTCGGCGCCGATGTGCACGTGGTGTCCCGCGCCATGGGGCTCGACGGCAGGATCTCCTCGAAGTTCCTGCATCCGGGTCCGGGATTCGGCGGCTCCTGTTTTCCGAAGGACGTCAGTGCGTTGGTCGCCATCGCCGGGGCGCACGACTACGAGTTCAAGATCGGCCGGGCGGTCCTGGACGTGAACGAGCGCCAGCGTGAACTGATGGTAGAGAAGATCCGCGCCGCCGCCGGCGATCTGGACGGCAAGGTCGTCGGCATGCTCGGCCTGGCGTTCAAACCCAGCACCGATGACATGCGCGATAGTCCGACCATCGACATCATTCACCGGCTGCAGGAGAGCGGAGCCACCATCAGGGCCTACGACCCCGAGGCCATGGACAACGCCCGCCGGATCTTCGACAACATCGCCTATTTCGACGATGCTTACGCGGTTGCCGACGGAGCTGACATCATCGTCCTCGCCACGGAGTGGAATCAGTTCCGCAGCCTCGACCTCAAACGCCTGAAGGCGGAAATGCGCACCCCCATAGTCGTGGATCTGCGGAACATCTACGATCCCGAAAAGATGCGCGAGTTGGGGTTCGAGTATTCATCGGTGGGGCGCGCGTCCTGACCGCGGGACACTAGGAGCAAATGCGGTGGACCAGAAAGAGGTAGCCCGTCGCCTCGAGCGGATTCGTCAGGCCGTCCACGAGCGCCTGGCGATGGAAGAGCCGACCGTTTTCGACGGCAACGTGCCGCAGGAAGCGCCGTTCGAGCTCCACCCGGGCGTCGGCCTGGCAGTGGGCGGCGATCCCAACCTCACCGCGACCGACGAGCTCGAGGCCGCCAATTTGGCTGTCGATCCAAGCGTCGCGCTGCCGTCGGCCGTGCCGGTTTTCGGGCCTTTCATCAACCTGGCGCGCCGCCTCGCGCGACCGTTCGTGAAAATCTTTCTGGGCGGTAACTTCGGCCGCCAGCAACAGTTCAACGAGCACACGGTTCGCCATCTCAATGATCTCGGCCGGTTGCTCGAGCAGCGTGTCCGCGGCGTGGAAGAGGCCCTCGAGGTTTGGTCGGCGAACCCTTCGGGAATTGAAGCACGGCTGCGGCGCAGCCTCGACGAGTACGATGCGGCGCTGCGCCAGCGCCACATGTTGCTGTTCTCGGCGCTCGAAGAAGAGATCTTCGTGCTCCAGAATCTGGCCCGCAACGCCGCGCATCGCAGCGAAATCGAGGCTGTGCGCGAGAAGGTCGACGAGCGCTCGGTGGCGGTGGACCGGCGGTTCGACGAGAAGGACAAGGCCGTTGATGCGTCGCTCGGGATGCTGACCACACGCCTCGATTACTCGGTGTCGGAATTCCGCAGCCGTGCCGACGGGGTCGGGGCGTCGGTGACGCGCATGGAGGCCCATCTCGCCGAGCTCATGGCGCTGCGCACCAACTTGCGACAGGCGATCGAAGCGGGCCCCGGCAAGACAAAAACGGCCGCCAAGGACGGCGGGCCGAAGACCGTCGACGAGTTGGCGGAGTGGATGGCCGATGAGGACTATCGTGCTTTCCAGGCCGGCTTTCGCGGCGACCCGGAAGACATCGCCGAGCGCATGCGAGCCCACGTCGCCCGCTTCGACGGGGTCCGCGGTCCGGTCGCCGACCTCGGATGCGGTCGCGGTGAGTTCCTCGACTTACTGGCGGAGGCCGGTGTCG
>CBDUXW010000149.1:0-7216 GCA_965371275.1 uncultured bacterium
GTCGATGGTGCCCTCCCGGCGCAGCAGCGTGCCCGGGAGCTCCTCGATCTGCATCTGCAGTGGCGTGGCGGTCGGTCGGCTTTCGAGGCGCTGGCGCTGGTTGAGCGTCGTGGCCGGCTGCGGATCGGCGATCGCAGTGGAACGTTTCGGACGATCGGGTCGGCTGCCGGGTTCCTACGTATGGATGTCAAGTTCGACGACGTGCAACAGGTCGAGTCGATCACGCTGCACGGCGGCTGGCGATGGGTGAATGGTGACCTGACCGATCTCGACGACGCGCGCATCCGAGATCTACGTGCCTCGATCGATCAGGTCCTCGGACGGCACCTGTTACTGCAAGGTGGGTACGGCGTCGAGCACCTCGGCAGCGAATCGATAAACGACCGCCGCTACGAGGTGCTGCGCTTTGCCGGTGGCGGCGAAACGCTCGACCTGTTCATCGACCCGAGCGACGGCAGCGCGCACTGGTCGCGTTCCTTCGACGACGACGGTGCGGCCTGGACGAGGCTCGCCGACTGGCGCGAAGCCGATGGCATTCGTTTCGCGTTTTCCTCGGACCGCCGTCCCGACGACCCGGGGCGCGGACAGGTCACGCAGTTGGAGAGCATCTAGCTCAGCGGCGACTTCAACCTCGGGGAGTTCCTGCGACCGCCGGCGGGCAGCGGCACGCTCGAGTTCGCCGCCAACCCCGAGTGGACGCCGTTCAACCACTTCCTCGATGGCTACGTCGAGCTTGCCGGCCGGGTTTCCGGTCACGAGGCTCGGGTCATGCTCGATTCCGGCGCCGGCATCACGACGCTCGACCGCCGGTTCGCGGAAGAAATCGGCCTGAACATGCGCAGATCCGGGACGATCCGCGGTATCGGTGGCGACGCGCAGCTGTTCCTGGCCGACAACGTGGACGTGAGCGTCGCGGGTGTGACGTTGAAGGGCGCGACCGTCGCCGTCCTCGACCTCAGCGAGATCGGGGACATGTTGGGACGCGACTTCCAGGCGGTACTCGGTATCGAGGTGTTCACGCGCGCCATAGTGGCCCTCGACTATCCCAATCAACGCGTGGCGTTCCTGTCGCCGGCGCCGTACGAACCGCCGGCAGGGGCGAGCTCAGTGAGGATGTATTCGCGCGCCGGCGTGCCCAAGGTGCCGTGCCGTTTCGAGGACCTGCCGCCGGCGCTGTGCGACATCGATACCGGTTCCAATAGTGCCGTCGACATTGTCGCGTACTACGTCGACGAGCACGATTTGCTCGCCGGGCGCGAGCCGGTGTCGCGGGTTGCGACCGGCGGCGTCGGCGGCATGATCGAGACGCCGATCGCGACGTTGCGGGACTTCGAGTTCGCCGGCGTGTCGATGGGTCCGATGCCGGCGTATTTCCTGGCGGAAGCAGTAGGCTCGCTCGACACGCACGAGATCGCCGGCAACATCGGCGCCGACCTGTTTCGCTCCTTCGTGCTGGTATTCGACTATCCCGGCATGCGCTTCCACGTCATTCAGGAGGGCGAGCGTTCCGGCATCCTGCGCGATCGGAGCGGTTTGCAGAACGTATTCCGCGGCGACCACGTCGAGGTGTTCTTCGTTTCGCCCGGCAGCCCCGCGGCAGCGGCCGGCTTCCGAAAAGGACTGCGCATAACGGCGATCAACGGTGAGCCCATCGGCCCCGCCTACCTCGAAAGCGGCTTCCGCTGGCGCTACGACGACCCGGGCACCGTGGTTCTGATCACGCTCGATACCCTGGAAGTACACCGGATCGTGTTGGCCGACTTTTACTAGGCGTCTGGCCGCGCTAGTCCTCGAACGCGGCGAAGAGGTGGCGAATCTCGGCGTCGACGTCGGATGGATCGTTGAGCGTGCGCGCCACCTCGTCGCGCAGCACCTGTCCGAATCGTTGCCGCAAGCGATGCACCGCTACCTTCACGGCGCCCTCACTCATGGCGAGATTCTCGGCGATTTCCTTGTAGCGAACGTCCTGATCGTGCCCGGTGAGGAACCCCTTCAGCGCCTCGAAGCGGTCGGCGTTTCCCGACGCTACAGCCTCATCCCGCAACCGCTCGAGCACCTGCTCGAGCTGCGTTACGGCCCAGCCGCGGTCGTATACCTGCTCGGGGGTGCGCTCATCGGGTGGCTCGATGTGGTACCGGCCCTCGGCGGCCTCGAAGTCGAGCGACAACGTTGTCACACCGCCCCCGCGTTTCTGCGCCGTCTTGCGATCCCACTCGTTGGCGGAGAAGTTCTTCAGGGAGGCGAGCAGGAACGAGCGGAAGCGGCCGCGGTTGCGATCAGCGGTCTTGATGTAGGCCTTGTCGAGTAGCTGGGTGAAAAACCCTTGCACGAGATCTTCGGCTTCGTCGCGCGGATAGCCGCGCCGCCGCAGGTAAACGTACAGCGGATACCAATAGGCTTGGCAAAGCTCGGCGAGCGCCTTGCCCGAGTCCGGATGCTGCGAGTCGCCCGCGGCCACGACCAGCGTCCATTGCGTCGTGCTGAAGCTGGAGCCGCCTGCCGCGGACTCGTCGTGGTTCGCGACACTCATGAACCCGATCCTACGAGCTCGCGCAGCTCGGTGCGCAGGACCGCCGGGCGGTTGGCGAAGTACTCGCGTAGCGTGACGCGGTGGCGGCGGCGCACCAAGTGGGCGTGGCGATCGAGGAGGTCGTTGAGGAAGCCATCGTTCGTGAGCCCGTCGAGAAGCTCGGTCGAGAGCTCTACGAAGTAGGTTCGAAACTCCGGGTCTTCCTCTATGAGACGGCTCATGAGGCGTGCTCTGACGTCGTTGCTTTCATCGCGGCGGCCGCCGTACAGCAAGGGTTCGAGCGCCGGCCTGGGCCAGTCGTGCGAACCGCTTCTGCCGAAGCTCTGGTCGAAGTCCCAGTGAACCCAGGCCCACCGCGCTTCCGCTCGGGCGTCATCGCGAACTGCTGCCCCCTGCGCCCAATCCGTCGTTCCGCAGAAGAGGAACGTGAACATGTGTCGAATCAGGTTGTCGAGGTCGACGCGCCGGCCGGCTTCGTTCATCGTCAGCGGAGCCGGTGCCGTTGCCACCCGATCAGCGAGCTCCCCATACGCACGCAGGCTCCTTTCGCTGGTCGATTGCCTGCCCCGGTAGATGAACATCGAGAAATCGCGGTGGCCGAAATGCGACAGTCCCCAGCCGGCCGGGTTGATGTGCTCGCTGATCAGGTATCGGCCCTTGTCGTCGCCGTTTAGCAGCAGGCGTGCCGGAACCAATGCCGGCACCAGAGCACCGTTGTGCCGCGCGATCTCGAAGGCCATGAGGTTAGGCGCCCCAGGAGGCTCCTTCCGGACCACGATGCGGCCCGGGACCTCGACGATGCCGGCGAAGACCTGCGCGGCTGGACCGTCGGAGCCGTATTCGTCGCGGAAATACAGGCGCCAACTGGCGCGCTTGCCGTCGCCGGTGCGCGAGGCTCCGCCGTGGCGGCGGAGGCCGACACGGGCCGAATACACGGGTTCAGCGGCCTCGAACAGCGATACGTAGGCGATCCGTTCCCATCCCCGGCCGCGTTCCCTGGGGTTGCTGTTGAGTCCCTGTTCCGGGTCGTCGAGGTCGACTTGATCGACGACCAGCGAGATCAGCGATTGGCTCGGCCCGTGAGCGGCTACCCAAGTCGCCAGGTCCGGCGGTAACTCCGAGGGCGCGAATGCAGGGAACGTGGCACGGTCGGGCTCGGCGCCGAGCTGGTCAAGGATGCGTCCCAAGTTGCTGCCTGTCGTGCCCGCGGGTCCGCCTTCGGTGCTCAACGCCTCCCGCGCCGGCGCCAGGCCGGCCGAGTGCTCGAGCACGAAGCCCGCGCCGACGAGCACGGCGAGCCAGACGAGGACCGTAACGATCTCACGGTTGCGATGTTGCCCCGGACCGGGGGCTCCGCCCGGCTTTTTGTTGTCCGGCATGTTCGACGCTGCCGTCCTAGTGGATCCCGACTTGCCCCTTGATGGCGTCGAGAAGCGCGGGTGAGTCGTAGCCGACGCCGTCCTTGAAGACGATCGTCACGTTCTTGATCACCGCGGGATCGGCGGCGAGGTCGCCTTCGAGGAGGACCATCTCGGCCAGCTTGCCGATCTCGATGCTGCCGGTTTCGTCATAGATATCGAGGATTCTGGCACCGTTGGCGCTCATGATCTGGACCACTTCCTGCGGCGAAAAATCGGCCTCACGCAGGAGCTCGAAGTTGCGTTGATCGCCGAAGCCCGGCAGCGCCGCACCGTATCCCGTGGGGTCGACGCCCGCGGCGAGCATTCCGCCGGCGCGCACGAACGCGGCCTCGTACTCGAGCGCCTTCTGGAACATCTCCGGCGGAAAGCCGATGTCGTCGCCCTCCGCGGCGTTGACGTAACGGTCGTTCTCCGCCTTGACGGCCGCGGCGATCTCCGGGGCCAGCATGTCGAGCGTCCGTTGCTCCACCGGTGGGCGACCGGTCACGAAGTTCTCATACACGGCCAGTGTGGACGTCATGCCGACGCCGGCATCGATCATTTCGCGGAACGTGGTCTGTACCTCTTCGGAGCTCATGTCGAGGTCGAGGTATGCGGCGCCGGTGGCGACGCACTGATCCACCTCTTTGCCCGCCACGTAGTCGGTGTTGGTGAGCAGGCCGTGCTCGAGCTGGTCGATGCCGAGGGCCACCGCCTCGCGGAAGGTCACCGAGCACAGGTGGGCAGTTACCTTGATGCCGTTGTCGTGGGCCTCGTCGATCGCCGCACCGAGCTCTTCGCGGCTGATCTGCGTGTAGGCCTTGAACCAGCTAACGCCTTCTTCGGCCCAATAACGAACGATGCGGCGCGCATCCTCGGGACCGTTGAGCTGCGCCATGGACATGGAGCCGCGCTGGCCTGTGAGGTACGGACCGGTTACGAAGATCCGCGGGCCGATGCGCCGGCCTTCGTCGATGGCGGCCTTGAGATTGAGCTCCTCGTACGGGGCTCGGGCGCCCGTCGTGCGGATCGTCGTTACGCCCGAAGCGAGATAGATGATCGGCCCGGTGGTCGAGAGCTGAGCGGCGCGGCCGCCGGCAGCCGTGTAGTAGCTGTGGTTGTGCAGACCGATCAGGCCGGGGATCAGCGTGTGGCCGCTGCCGTCGACGATCTCGGCGTTGCCGGGCAAACCGACTTCGCCGGTGGGGCCGACATCGGCGATGCGTCCGTCACGGATCACCACGGTGTGGTTCTCGAACGGCGGCGAGCCGAGGCCATCGATGAGCGTGACGCCGGTGATGGCGATCACCGGTCCGTCGACGGCGATGAACTGCTCGCGTTGGCTGGCATCTTGGGCAACGGCGCTGTGGGCGGGCAGCGCCAGGGCGACGACGAGCAGGGAAGCGAAGAAAACGGCCAGCCGCGGGCCGCCGATGATCCGGTGTGTCATGGCGTGCATCCTCCGAAGGAAGCTTGGTGCTTTGAATCGATTAGGAACAGGCGGGGAGTTTGGCACTTTGTCGTGTTCGAACACCAGGAGCCGTCTAGTGGGGCGGGTTCGGTCATCGGTTCATCCCTTACTGCGGCGTACCCGGTTGCACTTCGAACGTGAATTTCATGCCTGATTCGAGATGCTCGGCGATGTGGCAATGGATCATCCAGCGGCCGGGGTTGGATATCTCCAGCAAGATGTCGGTGGTCGAGGCAGCGGGCAACATCACCGTATCTTTCCAGACCAGGTTCGAGTTCGGCACGACGTCCTGCTCCAAAACCAGGAAGCGCTGGCCGTGAAGGTGCAGCGGGTGCTGCATGGCGTGAAAAGCGTTGCGGTCGTTGACGAGCCGTATCTTGACGACGTCGCCGACACGGAACTGCCAGTCGATGTCGTCGTTTTCGCGGCCCGTGGAAGGCTCGCGCAAAATCCAGCGCGTCTCGTTGCCGTCGGTGAGCCAGTTCATCAGCGGCATGGTGCCGCTCCACTCGACGGGATTGAAATAAATCCAGTCGTAGAGCATCACCTGCTCGATCGGTAGCGGAAGATTGTCGACCTCCAGGGTCAGGAGTAACTCGAGGTCGATGGGCCGACCGAACTCGGCGCGGTAGCCGTCGATGTCGCCGATCACGTCGGCGTTCTCCCGCAGGATGTCGAACGCCGGTCCATGATCCTCGGCCGAGGCGGCGTCGCGAACCCGGATTACGCCGAGCGTGTCGATCTCGGGGAAGAACGTGCCGAAACGGTGGTTGATCGCCTGCACCTGATTGTTGAGGTGGAATTCTCCGGGCTCGTCGAAGCGCACCTCGACGATGTAACGCTCGGCCGGGGAGATGACGACGTTGTCGGACATTTGCTCGCGCTCGAACTTGCCGATGTCGGAGCCGACCACCTTCATCGGCAGCGGCGAGCGCGGCACGCGCTGCATGCCGCCGTTGGCTGCGTACTCGGCGCGCGCGTCCCGCCGGGGGCCGGCCTCGCGCTGGAACGAGAAGTTGAACGTGCGCGTGTTCGATACGTTGGTGAAGAAGAAACGCACTACGTCGCCGCGGTTCACCTCGAGCTCGTAGCGCAGCTCGCCGTTGACCAGGAAGCGATTGCCGAAGCGTCCCATCAGCATGTAGTTGGCTGACTCGGCGCCGAACGGAACAATCCCGTTGTCGAGCAGCAGGTCGTCGAGCAGGAGCACTTCTTCCCGGTTCACCGGCGAGAAGTATCCCGGGGTCGGCGAGTCGACCAGCATGTTGCCGTAGAGCCCGAGCTCCTGCTGGACGTCTTCGCGGTGGTGGGGGTGATACCAGTAGATACCGGCGTCGCGAAAGTAGATCTGGTAGCGGAACGTCTCGCCGGGCAATACGGGGGCTTGGGTGACGCCGGGGACGCCATCGAAGCGATTGTCGAGGCGCACGCCGTGCCAGTGCACGGACGTGGGAAACGGCGTGCTGTTGATGAGGTTCACGAAGATCGTCGAGCCCTCGGCAACGCGGATGAGCGGCCCCGGATGCTGCTCGTTGAACGCCAGCATGACCAGTGTTTGGCCGTCGAGGGTGCGGCGCACGAGGCCGGCTTCCAGGTCGAGTGTGCCGCCGTCGCCGAGGCGGACCATCTGTCCGGGCTTGGCGTCGGGGAGCTCGTCGACGTCGTCGGCAGACAGCGCCAGCGGCGCTACGTCGGGGCGCAACGGCATCATGCCGGGAAGCATCGGGACGCGCGGGTGCATCGGTGGCAGTGTCCAGGCGCTGGTCGAGTCCATCGCCGGCATCCCCCCTCTGCGCATGGGGCCCATGACCGCCG
>CBDUXW010000150.1:0-7194 GCA_965371275.1 uncultured bacterium
CGATCGTGACGGCTTCGGAGTTCCAGATGCAGCCGCCGATATACACCTGCGCCGAGCGCGCCTCTACGTAAACGCCCTCGATATCGGCCGGCGGACCGGCGAGTGAAATCGCCGGCAGTAACAAAGCCATTCCGCTCAACAACGCTGCTGTTCTCTTCATCCCTGGAAACTCCTCGCCTCGGTTTCTTTGCGGCGCATTCGGGTTGGTGAAAGAAGCCGAAATTAGTCTACCACCAGCGATTGCAGGTGCTTCAGAACCCCTGGAAACAGTCTCTCTCGGGGCCGCAATCAGATTCGGACACCAGACTATCGTCGGGGCCTATCACTCGAAGTGTCTTCTGACACCACTGGTGTCCGACCTCGTTCAAGTCGAAGCCGTGCGTGTAGGGATCCGGATCTTGGTCCGGCAGGTACATCATGCGGCTACGCAAACAACGGCAGACGCCGGCTTTGGGCCGAATGTTGGTTTCGCTCATCGGATTCTCCTGCTCAAGCCGTTGTCCAATCGATGCCGGCAGCTTCGAGGATCGCCCGTTTTACGGCGGTACGGGCGAGGCGCACTTTGTAGCGGTTGTGCTCCATGGGATCGGCGTCGGCGACGGCGGCGTCCGCCGCGGCTTCGGCCGTAGCCACGCTGACCGATTGCCCGATCAACGCCTGTTCCGCAGCCGCGGCGCGGCGCGGCGTCGGCGCGACCGCGCCCATGACGATGCGTGCGTCACCCACCGAGTTGCCGTCCATCTGCAAGACGGCGACAGCCATGGCCAGAGGCCAATCGTGCGACTGCTTGTGCTTGATGAAGTACGCGCCCGAGCGCGCGCCGTTGCTCGGCGGCAGCTCGATCGACGTCACGATGCTCTCCGGCCCAACGACGTTCTCCCGCGTGATGTCCTGTGCCGGACGCACGAAGAAGTCGGCCATCGCGATGGTCTGCTCTCCGTCCGGACCGACGACCGTCACCGAGGCGCCGTACGCTTGCAGGGCGACGGCGCAGTTCGACGGATGCACGATCGGACACGGCGCGGTGTCGAAAATCGCGTGGTAGCGATTGTCGCCATCGACCGCGAAGCACGCGCTGCCGCTCTTGCGCAGGCAGTCGTAGTACTCCGAGCGGAAGTACCAGCAGCGCGGCCGCTGGCACAGGTTGCCGCCCAGCGTGCCGCGATTGCGGATCTGCGGCGTGCCGACGGTGTTGGCGGCCGCGACCAGCGCCGGGTACGAATTCTGTACTTGGTCGCTGTCGGCGACGTCCGTAAGCGTCGTCAGGGCGCCGATCCGGAGGCCGCCATCGTCGGTCGCTTCGATGCCGCGCATCGAGTCGATGCCGGTCAAGCCGACGATGCGCCCCGGTTGAAGGACGAACTCTTTCATCATTCCCAGAAGATCCATACCGCCGGCAAGCGGCAGCGAATCTCCGGGGCGTTCTTCGAGTCTGTCGACAGCGCCTTCGACAGTAGTGGGGGCGACGTATTCGAAAGCTTTCATCGGTCTGCCCTCGCCTCCGCGTCGGCGACGCTGCTTTCCAGCAGATCGAAGCGGGTAGGTCGGATGGTGGCGTCCGGTCCCTCCTCGAGGGCCGCGATCACCTTTTCTGGAGTTATTGGCAACGAATGGATCCTCACGCCGATGGCATTGGACACCGCGTTGGCGATGGCCGCCGCCGTCGGGATTGTCGGGGGCTCACCGATCCCCAGCACGCCGCGCTCGGGCACATCCATCATGTGCACGTCGAACTCCGGCATGTCGGACGGTCCGGCGATGAAGTACGTTTCGAAGTTCGGGTTCAGCATCCGCCCGGTAGGCCGGTCCATGATGCGTTCCTCGAACAGCGCGTAGCTGAGGCCCATGATGATGCCGCCGTTCACCTGGCTCTCGGTGGTCAGTTCGTCAACAACCAGACCGCAGTCGTGGAAAGCGGCGATCTTGTCGACCGTCACGACGCCGGTTTCGATGTCGACGGTCACCGCCGCGAACTGCCCGCCGTTGACGCCGCGTGACGAAAGACCGGGTTCCCACTGACCGTTTACCGTGACCGGCTCGGTGCCCAACATGGCGCAGGCATCGTGCCAGCTCCACGAGCGGCTGCTGTCGCCGCTCACGCCGATGCTGCCGACGCCCGCCTCGAGCTGGTCGGCCGCTACGCCGAGCCCCGGCCCGATGCGCTCGAACAGTGCTTCCAGCGCCAATCCCGCGGTGACACGTAGAGCCGGACACACCGAGGGAATTGTCGTCGAGCCACCCGACGAGCCGGAAAACGGCAGGTCCGAGTTGCCGATGGCGACGGTGATGTCTTCGACCTCCAAGCCGAGGATCTCGGCGGTGACGATCGCCACGATCGTCCGCGTTCCGGTGCCGAGGTCCTGCGTTCCGGTGCTCATTTCCACCGAACCGTCGGGGTGAATACTGCAAGTGGCGCGCGTCCGGCCGCCGCCGCTGCCCCAGACGGAAAGGGCGCATCCCATCCCCTTCTTGATCGGCCCGGGTGTCGGATCGCCGGGGCCGTGACGGTTCTCCCAACCGATGGAGCGGGCGCCCAGATTGAGCTGCTCGATCCACAGCGAGTCCGCCGGCAGGTTGCGCTGGCGGAACGCGACAGGATCCATGCCGATGCTGTCGGCAAGCTCGTCCATGACGGCTTCCATCATGAATGAGCCTTGCGGATGACCCGGCGCGCGCATGGCGCGCTGGTTGCCGGCGTCGGTGTAAACGCTGGCGCGCTGGGTGCGCTGGTTGGCCACCGAGTAGATGTAGGGCAGCGGGAAACCGGCGCCGCTGGTGATGCCGCCGGTGCCGTAACCGATGGCCTCGAACGCGGTCAAAACGCCGTCGCTGCTGGCGCCGGCGCGAATGTGTGCCACCGCCGACGGCCGGTTGCCCGTGTCGAGGTGCTCTTCATCCCTTTCGACAAGCAACTTCACCGGACGTCCCGAGCTCCGTGCCAACAGTGCGGCGACGGCGTCCTCGATACCCGACCCCAGCTTCGAGCCGAAGCCGCCGCCCATGACCGGCGTATCGACGTGCACCTGCGTTGCGGGAATCTCGAAGTAGTTCGCCAGTGCGTCCTTGACCGCATGCACTCCCTGAGTAGACGCCCACACGTGCAGGTGGTCGCCGCGCCATTCGGCAACGACGCCGTGCGTCTCCAGCGAGCTGTGTGTTTGCACGGAGCAGCGGAAGTCGCCTTCGTAGATCGCGTCAGCGGCGGCGAAACCGGCCGTCAGGTCGCCCTCCTCACGCGCCGTGCCCATGTTGATGTTGCCGTTTTCGTGGACTCGAGGAGCTCCGGGAGCCATCGCGTCTTCCTCGAAGACCACGTGCGGCAAGACCTCGTACTGGACCTCGATGAGGCGCCGCGCGTCGCGCGCTTGCTCTTCGGTGACGGCGGCGACAGCAGCGATCGGATCGCCGTGATAGCGGGCTGTCCCGCCGACCATGGCGATCGTGTGGACGGCAACAACTCCGGGAGCTGCTTCGGCTGTCGATGTGTCGATCGACACGATCGTTGCCCTGCCGTGCGGCGACCGGAGAATCTTGCCGTATGCCAGGCGTGGCAAGTTCACGTCATAGGAGTAGCGTGCCGAGCCGGTTGCTTTCCAAGCGCCGTCGAGGCGCGGGATGCGCTGGCCGATGAGGCGCCGTTCCGATGGCCACGACCACTCGCGTGCCTGACCTGCCTCCTGCGCCCAGCGCCCGACGGTTCCGCCACGCGCGGCCTCGGCGGCGTGTTCGCTGCGGGCCCCGTCGGTGCCGAAGAGCTCTCGCTTCGAGTTGCCGGCTGCCAGATCGCCCGTCTTGTCCTTTCGCGGTGCCATGGCTAAGCCCTCCTCATGCGAGCCGCGGCAGTTTCGACGGCCTCGAAGATGCGTGGATAGGTGCCACAGCGGCAGAGATTTCCGTCCAGCGCCCTGCGAATCTCGTCGCGGCTGGGATCGGTATTGTCCTGGAGCAGCGCTGCAACCGCGACGACCATTCCCGGTGTGCAGAATCCGCACATCAACGCGTCGTGTTCTACGAACGCTGTTTGCACGGCGTGCATGGACTCAGGCGAGCCCAACCCTTCGACCGTCGTGATCTCGTGTCCCTGCGCCTCGATCGCCAGGGTCGTGCAGCCGTAGGTCAGTCGGCCGTCGACCAGCATCGAGCACGCGCCGCAGCTGGCCCGGTCGCACACGCGCTTCTGGCCGGTCGTGTCGACGTAGTCGCCGCCCGTGTCGCGATCCTGTCGCAGGACGTCGAGCAACGTTTCGCGCGGCTCGATTTGTAGCGAGATACTTTGACCGTTGACCCGCAGCGTAACGGGAACCCGACCGGGGCCCATTAGCTGGCCCTGGATGGGCGCCGCCTGGGCGGCGGTACCGGCGGCGGCTACGGCGCCGGCGCCGAGCATCGCTTGCGGTGCGAGGGCGGAGCCGATACCACCGGCGCCGAGCCCCTTGATAAAGCCGCGACGGGAAACCGAGCCCTTGGCTTCGTCGGCGCTGGCTTTGGGATCCTTCGATCCCGAAGTGTTGTGGCTCATGTGACTCCCCGGGTGCTTCGATTTGGAGGCCGATTCAGTAGCCCCGTTAGTACACCGTCTGTGTGCCGCGCACAACCGGTGGCGGGCTCTGGCCATGAGCTGTCGCGGCCGCGATTATTTCGGGGGCGGGAGCTCGATTACGCGGGCGTTGGGAGCCTGCCGCTCGAAGACCTCGGCGACGCGCTGATGGCAGGTGAACGCCAATACCTGGTTCCCCTGCGCCGCGTACGTTCCCATGAGGCCTGCCGTGGCCTCTGCCCGTCCATCGTCGAAGTTGACCAAGATATCGTCGGCGACCAGCGGCAGGGCCACCGATTCCTCGGCATAGACCGCGGCGAGCGCCAGTCGCATCGAAAGGTACAGCTGTTCTTTTGTGCCGCGCGATAACGCGGCGGGTCCCTTGCGCTTGCCGCTCTTCGTTTCCTGCACGGCGACATCGATCTCGCCCAGAGGCGCCATCACGCGGTCGTAGGCGCCCCGGGTCATGGCCCCGAAATACTCTGAAGCGAGGCGCAGCACATCGGGTTGTCGCTCCTCTTCGTAGACCTTCTTGGCCCGGTCGAACAGCGCCGCGGCGGCGGTATATTCGGTCCACGTCGTGACTGCTTGCAGCAGCGATGTGCGGGCTTGCTCGCGTTCGAGCAACAGCTCTCCGAGCTCGACATCCTGCTCGACGTGGGACATCCGCTCGGCCACCCCGCCGAGTTGCTCGTTGATGCCGTCGCGCTGGGCTCGAACCGCGGCGACCGCGGCCTCGGCCTCGTCGACGAGGCGCTGGATCTGGTCCGGATCCAAACCCTCGAGACGGGCCCGCAATGCCTCCGCGCGTTCCTCGCCGGCGCCGGCGCGCAATGCGGCGCATGCCTGGGCGTATTGCTGCATCTCCTTGCGGAGCCGCATTTGATGGTCTTCGGCGGAGTCGAGATCGGCCTGCAGGGTCTCAAGGTGTCCCAGCAGCGGCTCGACGGCTTCCAGCAAATCGTCGCCGAGCGGCACAGGCTGGCGCCCGAGATCGCTGAGCAGGGCATTTATCCGCCCGCCCGCCACGGAGAGCTCACTCGAGGCCTTCTCGCCGCTGTCGGCGGCAGCTTCCTGCTGGCGCGCGACCTCTTGCGCTTCGCGCACGCGATCGAGCAGGTCGAGCGCGCCGTCGACGGTGAGACTGCTATCGAGCGACTGTTTCGTGAGCCACCCTTCCCAGTCCGTCTGTTTTTCCTTGAGCTGCTCCTCCGCGTGCACGTGTTGAGACCACAGCGTTTCCTCGCGTTCCGCGGACGCGAGGCGTTCGTCGTCGAGCTGACGTTGGCCACGATACCGTAACCACGTGGCGACGATACCGGCGACGAAGCCGAGACCCGCCACGCCGGGCACTACGAGCAGGCGCACCGAGGCGGGCACGGAAACGCTCAACAGAGTGAGCACGACGGCCACCACCCAGGTGAGCATGACGACCTCTTTGCCGATTGTGGTACCACGGCTGACGACCGCCTCGTAGGCATCGTGCGCCTCGGCGGCCCGTCCGGCGATGCTCTCGATCTCCGTTTCGTGCTCGCGGATGTTGCCGCCGAAGGAGCGCGTTGACTCGCGTTGTTCGAGGCTTGCGTCGGTTTTCAGGATTCGACCTACGTCCCAGCCGGCGCCGAGGTCTTTGAGGTGCGATTGGAGAACCGCATCGGCCGAGTCGGCCTCGCCGCGGTGCTTGTCAGCGGCGGCGCGTAGTTCGCGTAACCGGGGGGCGGTGGCCAGCAGCCCGCGCACCCGCCCGGCTTCGGCGAGGACGGCGCTTTGCTCCGCGCCCAGAAGCTCGACAGCTTCCGCCGAGCCCGCTTTTTCCAGCGGCACGCCGAGCGCCGCCAACGACGATTCCGCCGCCAGCAGTTCCTCGTAGTCGCCCCAGGCGCCGCGCGCCCGCCGGGCGGCATCGAGGCCGCGTTGCTGTTCGTCGAGATTCGCGTCGAGCTCCTCGAGGCGTTGACGCAAGCGGACGTTTTGTTCCAGCAGGCTGCTGTGTTCCTCGGGCAGTTGCTGCAACGGCTCGAGGTCTTCCTGCACTTGCTTGATCCGCATCATGAGCTCCGCGACTTCCTGATGTTTGCCGCGCGGCTTGAAAAGCTTGCCGCGCTCCACGTCGAGGCGGTCGCGGAAACCGATAGGATCGCTCCCCGCGGCAGCCATGCCGGCGCTGTATATGTGGGCGGCAATTTCCTCGGTGCGCATTGTCTCGATCTTCTGCAGCTCCGCCAGTCCGAACGCAAAGACGCTTTCGTATAGCTCGCGCGTGGTTCCTGAAAGAATCCGCGCCAACGTCGTCTCGGGAAGCGGCTCGCCGTTGGCGTCGCTGATTTGCAATGCACCTTGCGAGCTCTTGTCGCTGGTGCGGGCGATTCGATACACCTTGCCGTCGGCGTCGACCTCGAGAAAGCCACCGTGTTTGCCGCCGTGTAGCGGCGAGTACCGTTCGGGATGGCCTCTTTTCTTGAAGCCGTACAGGACGGCGCGAACAAATGTCATGAGCGTTGTTTTGCCGCCTTCATTGGGCGCCACGAACACATTGAGGCCCGGATCGAGCTCCTCGAGTGTCAAGTCCCGCCAGATCCCGAAGCCGTCGATGTGCAAGTGGCGGAAGATCATGACCCCGTCTCCTCGTCGGGACGCAAGCCGTCGATCGCCAGGAC
>CBDUXW010000151.1:0-7169 GCA_965371275.1 uncultured bacterium
TCTGCCCCCTCCTCGCCTCAACCAGACCCATCACACTTTCACCACGGCCTGCTAGCACCGCGTTGATGTCGGAGCGACTATTCTTATGTGTCATGAGCAAGTTTGGACAACAAGGGGTGGATGCCGCAACCTCGGCGCGCCTCGATACGCTGTTCGAGGCCGTCCGCGAGCCTCGGTTCGAACCCGCCGGTTGGCGCGGCAATGCCCATTTCCAGACGATTTGGCCCAATCGCATTCAGCGTGACCCCGCCGGCCCGGAGTTCGCCTGCGGCTCGACGAAAGAGGTCATTGAATCGGAGGACGGCGACAAGCTGCAGCTATTCTGGTCGCCCCACGAGCCCGGGCGCGACCGCCCGGTGCTCCTCGTCCTGCACGGCCTGACCGGCTGCGCCGACGCGGAGAACGTACTGGCCGTCGCCCAAAAAGGCGGCGCGCTCGGATTTGATGTCGTCCGCATAGACCTTCGCAACTCGCAAAGCGACATGCCGAGCACGGGCGTCGGCCACGCCGGCCGCAGTGAGGACCTGCGCGCCGCCGTTCGCCACGTCCGTGAGCGGCGCCCGGGCACCGATATCACCGCTATCGGATTCTCGATGGGGGGCAACATCACGTTGAAGGCCGCCGGCGAGTACGGCGACGACCCACCGGCCGAGTTACGAGCCGTAGCCACGATATCGGTGCCTGTCGACCTCAGCGACGCGTGCGCGGCAATCGACGAACGACGCTCCAACTGGATCTACAGGAACTATTTCCTGCGCCGCCTCGGGCACCGCTACCGGCGCGCCCGCGAGCTGCACCCGCATTTGTTCCACGAAGTCGATGTCGATAAAATCCGCGGCATCCGTGAATGGGACAACGCCATCGTCGCTCCGTTGGGCGGCTTCGAGAATGCCGAGGATTACTACGCGAAGAACAGTTCTTTGAAAGTGCTGCACAGGATTCGGCTGCCGGCCTTACTCGTTCACGCCCGAGACGACCCGTTCATTCCCATCGACCCGTATCTGTCGCCGGCGGTGCGCGACAACGACTGGCTTCGGGTGCTGGCGCCGCGCAACGGCGGCCACGTGGGCTTCTACACCGCCTCGACGACGAACAGTGACCCCGATCGCTACTGGGCCGAGAATCGAGCTCTGGCGTTTTGCGCCGCGGCCGTAGGGCTGCGCTGAGCAGGTTGTGGTGAAAGCACCTACAGCAATCAACTCCGGCACGCACTCCGCTCTACTCGCGAGCCTCGCGCGGGTTGCCGAGCAGTACCCTTTCGACGACAAGCTGCTGATCTGCCGGCCGCGCGGCGTCGGGCGCGAGCTGTTGCATGCGCTGGCTATCGCAGGGTGCGGCTGGCTGGGGTTTCGCGTGCAAACACCCCGCGACCTGGCCAAGGAGTTAGCCGCACCGGCGCTCGCCGACAAGGGCTTGGCGCCGATCGACGGCTTCGACGAGCTCGCCGTACTGGACGACGCCATCGACACCGTGCTGGCCGGCAAGGTCGGCAAGGTGCTGGCCGATCTGGGCGACGCTGTGGGATTTCGAAACGCGATCGCCGGTTCCGTTCGCGAGCTGCGGCTCGTCGGCATGGATGCCTCTGCCGTCGCCAGAGCTCGCCTCGAGGATGCCGACAAAGGCGCGGCGTTGGCGGCAATCCAGGATCGCTACGAAGAGGGGCTGCGCGAGCGCGCGTACGCCGACCTGGCCGACGTGCTGCGCTTCGCCAACGCCGCCCTGAACGGCGATGAGACCGAACTGGCGGCCACCCGCGTGTACCTGTTGCCGGGAGCTCCCGCCCGCGGCCTGACCGGCGAGCTCATCGACTCCCTGTTGCGCCACGGGGCCACGGTGCTGGCCTCCGACCCCGTCGTCGGGCTGGACCCGCCGCCGACGTTGCTGGGCCAAGCGGTCGAAGATCTGCCCACCAGCAGCCTGTCGTTGCTGTACGCCGTCGATCAACTGCCGGCGCCGGAACCGGCGAAGAACCGCCGAACACCCGAGATTACGCACATCGATATCGACCTGTTCGCCGCTGCCAGTCCGGTCGACGAGCTGCGCGAGGTGCTCCGGCGCGTCATGGACGCGGACATTCCATGGGACACCGTCGAGATCGTCGCCGCCGATCGGGTCGTGTACGGCACGGCTCTCGACTCGATCGCCCCCGGCTTGATCCCCGGCAACGGCGCCGGGAGCAAAGTGACGCACGCCGCCGGGTTGCCCGTGTCGCGCACCCGCGTAGGCCGCGCCGTCGCCGGCTACCTGCGGTGGATTCAGGAAGATTTTCCCGAGGAGATCATCCGCTCGCTGTTGCAATCGGGCCTTCTCCGGGCCCAGCGTGGCGATGGAACCCCGGTTTCCGCGTCGCGCGCCGCGCGCTTGCTACGTGAGCTGCACATCGGGTGGGGGCGTGATCGCTACGAGAGGCAGATCGACTGGGCTCTGGCACGTCTCGAAACGCCGTCGACCCACCCCGATCGCCGCAATCTATCGGACGACGAGAGGGCCGCGGTCACCGAGCGGAAACGCGAGGATTTCGAGGCGCTACGCCACCTGATTCACGCCCTGCTCGAGGCCACACCGACGACCCCCGACCGTCTGGACGCCGGGGTGGCACGGGCATCACCCGCGGCAATCGCCGCGGGATTGTCCCGGTTCCTCGACTTCGTACCTACGCCGGAAGATCCGGACACCGAAACGGAAGCCAAGCAGCGGATTGGCGAGGTGCTGCGGCGGGCGGCGGTGACGTTGCACCGCAAGGCGCGCTTCGGCTCGGCGGTGGCCATCCTCGAGCGCTTCATCGACCTACGCGTGCCCTCACCATCGGCGTACGGACGCGTGCCCTGGAGCTCGTCGGGCGGCCACCTTCACTTCTCGGACATCGATCACGGGGGGCTCGGCGGCAGGCCGAATACGTTCGTCGTCGGCCTCGATGCCGGACGTTTCCCGGGGTTGGGCCGGCAAGACGCGCTGCTCTTGGACCACGACCGCGGCAAACTGACCGCCGCATTGCCGATCAGGTCCGAGGTGCTCGAAGAGCGCCGCTTCGAGCTCGCCGGACTACTCGCCAGGCTGCGCGGCCGGGTAACACTGAGCTACAGCGCCTGGGATGCAAGCGAAGGTCGCAACCTGTCGCCCTCCCCCATGCTTCTGCAGGCGTTTCGCCTGAAGACCGGCGACGCGAGCGCCGACTACGAGACGCTGCACAAATACACCCGTCCGATTTGCGGCCCGGTACCCTCGACTACCGGCAGGATCGACGCCGCCGACATCTGGCTCGACGAGCTCAACGACAAAGGGCTGCTACGGCACGGCGTCGACGCCGTGCGGCGGGCGTTTGCCGGCCTCGATCGGGGTCTGTCGGCGCGCGCCGCCCGTTTCGACACGACGGTCAACGCCCACAACGGCATCATCGCGCCGCGGCCGGAGGTTCTCGATCCGCGGCGTCGCGGCCTCGATGCGCCGTTGTCCGCGTCGCGGCTGGAGACGCTTGCCACCTGCCCGCTCAGGTACTTCTTCGGCAACGTGTTGGGTCTGCGGGCGCCGGATGAAATGGTCTTCGACCCCGATTCGTGGCTCGACGCGAGGAACCGCGGCTCGATACTCCACGACGTCTACGAAAAAACGATCGAGACAGCCAAGGAAGAGGGAATCGAGCGCGGCAGCGCCGCGATGGTCGCCCTGGTCGAGTCGATCTTCGAGCAGCGGGTTGAGAGCTTTCGCTATCGGGTACCGACACCGAGCGAGGCGGTGTTTGAACGCGAACGTCGCGCCCTGCGCGCCGACCTCGACGTCTTTCTCGAGATGCTCGCAGAAGAGACGGCCGACTGGCTCGCGGCCGAGTGGAGCTTCGGCTACGGCGACCAGGGTCACCCCTTCGTGGCACTCGGTAGCGGCGACAAGGTCGCCTATCTCGGGGGGTACATCGACAGGATCGACGAGCTGGACGGCAACGAGCTCGCGATCGTCGACTACAAGACGGGGGGCGCCTACCAGTACGGCGAGCGGGCGGGTACGTACAACGGCGGCCGCCGCCTCCAGCACGCGCTGTACACGCATGCCGTGGAACAGATTCTGCAGCGTCCTGTGGCCCGAGCCTCGTACCAGTTCCCCACCCACAACGGACGTGGTGATCGCGTCGAATACGAGCGCTCCCAGCTCGACGGTTGGCCCGAGATCCTCGAGGAGCTCTTCGAGATGGTCGCCGCCGGCCACTTTCCGCCGGCATTCGACAAGGACCCGCCGTGCAAGTTCTGTGATTTCCAGCCGCTGTGCCGGGTCACCGAAAGCGCCTTCGGCAAGATCGATTCGCCGCCGGTGAGCTGGGCCCAGAAGAACAACGAGATGAAGCCGGAGTACGAGCACCTGCAGCGCGTTCGACTCATCGACGATCCGGGCGAAACATCATGAGCGACCGCCCGATGCTCGACCGCGAGCAACGCCGGCGCATCCACACCCGGCTCGACACCAACATGCTCGTCGAGGCCGGCGCCGGCTCGGGCAAGACAACCGCGCTTCTCGGCCGACTGGTGGCCCTGATTCGCAGCGGCACCGCCGAGGTCAGCGAGATCGCAGCCGTAACGTTCACCCGCAAGGCCGCCGCGGAGCTGCGCGAGGGCTTCCAGACCAGGCTGGAGCAAACGATCACCTGGGCGCACGGCGGAGCGCCGCCCGACAACGAAGTCGCAACCGACCCGCCGACGACCGAGGAGCGCGCGCGCCTCGAACGGGCGCTCGAGGAAATCGATCGCGGCTTCATCGGCACCATCCACGCCTTCTGCGCCCGGCTGCTACGCGAGCGGCCGATCGAGGCGCGCCTCGACCCCGCCTTTCGGGAGATCTTCGGCCCGGAAGAGGATCGCCTGCGGCGTGAGGCGTGGAATCGGCACCTCGAGAGATTGACCACCCGAGAAGATGCATCACTCACCGCCTTGCGCGCCGTCAACCTCGACGCCGGCGGCCTGTTTCGAGCCTACAAGCACGTCGTCGAGCAACCCGATGTCGTCTTCCCGGTCGAGGCCCACGAGCCACCGCGGGTCGACACGCTGCGCGACGAGCTGGCGGCGATCGTCACCGAGGCGGGGAACTTACTTCCCGACCGCGAGCCCCATCCGGCATGGGGCCCGGTGCAGAACACGCTGCGCCGCTTGCAGCAGACGCAGCGTAACAACGGCTGGGACAACGACGCCGTCTTCCTGGACGCACTCGAGCTCATCGTCGGCCGCCGTCTCAAGCCGACATACAAACGCTGGGGGGAGCACGCCACCGCCATACGTCCGATCGAGACGCGCCTCGTCGAGTTCGCCGACCCCGAGGGCCCAGCCGGCCAGGCGATGCGCGAGTGGCTGGGCTATCGATACAAGATCGTCATCGAGTTCGTGCAAGAGGCGGCCGAGGCGTATCAGAAGGAGCGTCGCGACCGCGGCCTGGTGACGTTCAACGACCTGTTGATGGATACGGCCCGCCTGCTGCGCACAAACGCCTCGGCGCGGCGCGACCTGGGACGCCGCTACCGATTTCTCCTGGTGGATGAGTTCCAGGACACCGATCCGCTACAGGCGGAAATCGTTTTCCTGCTCACAGGGACGGATCCGCAGCAAAGTGATTGGCACCTGGCCGTACCGCGCGACGGCTCGCTGTTCGTCGTCGGTGACCCGAAGCAAAGCATCTACCGCTTCCGGCGCGCCGACATCGGCATCTACAACCAGGTGAAGACGCGCCTCGCGGAGTGCGGCGAAGTGGTGCTTTTGACAACCAACTTCCGCTCCCGGCCGCCGATCGAAAAGTTCGTCAACGGCGTGTTCGAGTCTTTCTTTCCCACGGACGCGACGGAACACCAGGCCGCGTTCGCACCGCTGAACGTACGCCACCCCGACCATGATCTGCAGGGGGTGTTCTGCTACGAAGTCGCCAGCCCATCGTGGGGAGCCGCCAAGGTAGCCGCAGCCGACGCGCCGCTGGTGGCGAGTTGGATCAAGTCGCGAATCGACGCCGGCGAGCGCGAGGCCGGCGATTTCATGGTGCTTGCCTACCGCAAGAGCTGCCTCGGAGTCTATGGCGCCGAGCTCGAGAAGCGCGGCGTCGCCTTCCAGGTAACGGGGTCGGGGGTGGACATCGGCGACGAGCTCGGCGAGCTGGTTACCCTGCTCCGGGCGCTCGACGACCCGCACAATCCGGTGCTCACGGTCGCCGCTCTGGTCGGCTTGTTCTTCGGAGTCGATCACGAGGAGCTCACCGCCCATGGCCTCGATCATCCGCAGGCCGCGGAGCTGGGCCGGCGGATGTTCGACTTCACGGGAGCCGCATTCGCAGAAACCAACGACTCCTCATCGCGTGTGGAAGTCGCCCTGCACCAGCTCCGAAGCTGGTGGAAGCTGACACTCGGGCTGCCGGCCGATGTCGTCGTCGGAACGATCGTCGATGATCTCGGACTGTTTCCGTACCTGGCCGCGGGCGACGCCGGGAGCAGCAGCGCCGGTGCCCTCGCGTATGCGCTGAACGCCGTGCGCCGCGCCGGCATCGAAGGCGACACTTCGCTACGCGCCGCACTCGACGCCCTCGACGAAGCGCTCCGCGCCGACGAAGTCGAAGCGCCCCTCCAGCCGGGGCGCGACGATGTCGTCCGCATCATGAACCTGCACAAGGCCAAGGGACTCGAGGCAACGGTCGTTATCCTCGCCCATCCGGCGGGCGTGCCGGGCCGAGGTATCGACTCTGTTGTGCGCCGTCCCGAGGAAGGCGAGCCGCAAGGCGCCATGATCGTCCACAAATCCACGGGCAAGTTCGGTAGCACGAAGGTAGCGGCGCCCTTGAACTGGCACGAGCTTGCCGCGCAAGAAGAACCGTTCAAGGCGGCCGAAAACGAGCGTCTGCTGTACGTAGCGGCGACGCGGGCGCGCGAGGAGCTGGTCATCTCGTACTGTGAAGCGAGCCAGAATTCTTCGCCATGGAAGCGCTTTTACGCCTTCCGTGAAACCCTGTGTGAGCGCCTCGAGCTGAAACCGGTTGAAGCACCTGAGCGGCCGCCGTTGCGGGTTCCCGACGGCGCGATCGAATCCGAGGTCGAGGCCCTGCACGCGGACCGGCTGCGGCGCACCGAGCCCTCGTATCAGATTTCCTCCGTTACCAAGCTCGTCAAGCACGACACGTCGATCTTCGCCGGCGATCAGGGCGGCAGGGGCCGGGCC
>CBDUXW010000152.1:0-7160 GCA_965371275.1 uncultured bacterium
TGCTGTCGCCACCGCCGCCACCGCGACCACCACGACCGCCACGGCCGCCACCGGTCGCCGGCGGCGCGGGCGGCCCACCGGCAACAATGCGGCCGCTGCGCTCGTTCACCACCTCGCCGTTGGGCGCAACGATCTCGAGCATTGCCTGCCCCGTCGTTCCGTCGGCAACGTAGAAGGAAATCTGCGTGCCGGCGCCGCCGCTGCGATGAGCCGGCAACGGCTCGAACAAGTAGGCCGGCTGGCTCACCACGTCGGCAGTGAGCTGCGACAACGCCGAGAAGTTGTCGAGCACCCAGAAGGCGCGCCCCTGCGTCGATAGCACGAGGTCGCTGTTCTTGATCACCATGTCGGTAACCGGGGTGACCGGCAGGTTCAACTGCAACGACTGCCAGTGGGCGCCATCGTCGAACGACACGTACATGCCGAACTCGGTGCCGGCGAACAGCATGCCGCGGCGCTGCGGACTCTCCACGACGGCGCGCACGAAGTGATTGTCGGGGATGCCGTTGGTGCCATCGGTGAGCAGCTTCCAGCTCTGCCCGTAGTCATTTGTCTGGTAGATATACGGGCGGTAGTCCTGCTCGCGGTATTTGTAGACCGCAACATGGGCGCGTCCCGGATCATGCGACGACATGTCGATCTTGTTGACCGTGCCGCCCTCGGGAAAGTCGGCGGGCGTGATGTCGGTCCACGTCGCGCCGTTGTCGCGCGAGATGTGCATCATGCCGTCGTCGCTACCGGCCCACAGCAGCCCGGCGGTGTGCGGCGATTCCTCGAACGCGAACACCGTCGTGTACACCTCGACGCCGGTGTTGTCGCGGGTGATGCCCTCGCCGCCGGAGTATCCCTGCTTGGTGATGTCGTTGGTCGTCAGGTCGGGGCTGATGACTTCCCAGCTGACACCGTCGTCGCGCGTCCGGTGCACGTACTGCGACGTGATGTACACGGTGTTCGGGTCGTGCGGCGAGATACGGATCGGCGCGTTCCACTGGAAGCGGTATTTCATGTCCGCCGCCTGCTGGCCGGTTTCGGCGTCGCCGTAGATGCGCACGCTACGGGTAACCCCGGTGTTGCGGTCCATGCGCGTGAAGTTGCCGCCGTAACTGCCGGCCCAGATAACGTTGGAATCGCCCGGGTCGATGGCAATGTGGCCGCTCTCGCCGCCGCCCACCGAGTAGAAGTTGCTGGTGCCGCGGCCGAAGCCGCCGCCGCCGAAAGCCGCGTCCATGGCGGCCGTCGAGTTGTCCTGCTGGGCGCCGTACACCTTGTACGGGGTGCCGTTGTCGACCGAAACGCGGTAGAACTCGGCGGTCGGCTGGTTCATTACCTCCGAGAACGTCGCGCCGCCGTTGAGCGAAACATTGGCGCCGCCGTCGTTGGAGTTCACCAGCAACTGTGGATTGTTGGGGTTGACCCACAGGTCGTGGTTATCGCCGTGTCGCGAGTTGAGCCGCTGGTCGAACGTGCGGCCGCCGTCGGTCGACCGGTACGCACCGGTGTTGAGCGCGTACACGGTGTCGGGATCGACGGGGTCGGCGAAGATATGAGTGTAGTACCAGGCACGCTGCTGCAGGTTGCGGTCGTCGTTGACCCGCGTCCAGCTATCGCCGCCGTTGTCGGAGCGGAACACGCCGCCACGGTCACCCGCTGCCTCCACCTGGGCCCACAGCCGATCGGGATTGGGGGGCGAAACGGTGACGTCGATCTTGCCCACCATGCCGGCCGGCAACCCGCCCTCGAGCTTGTCCCATGTCTGCCCGCCGTCCTTGCTGCGAAAAATGCCGCCCTCATCGCTGCCGGAGTGAATCGTCCACGGCTTGCGGAACACGGTCCAGGCCGACGCGAAGAGGATGCGCGGGTTGCTCGGGTCCATCTCGATGTCGTTGAAGCCCGTCTGCTCGGAAATGAAGAGGAGCTGGTCCCACGTCTGACCGCCGTCGGTGGTCTCGTAGATGCCGCGCACCGGGCCCGAGCCGTAGATGTTGCCCAGCACCGCAGCGTACAAGTGGTCGGGGTTCTCGGGGTGAACGACCATTTCGGGAACCTGGACGAACCCCGGGCTCCATACGTGCGACCAGGTCTTGCCGGCGTCGGTCGACTTGTAGATGCCGTCGCCGGTGGAGATGTTGCCGCGCGGGCAACCCGAGCCCGTCCCCACCCAGATCACGTTCGGATCGGAGGGTGCGACTTTGATGTCGCCGATCGAGCCGACGTTGAAGAAGCCGTCGGAGATGTTGCCCCACGTCGTCCCGGCGTCTTCCGTTTTCCACACGCCGCCGCCGCTGTAGCCGACGAAGAAGGTGAACGGCTGGTCGGGAATGCCGGTGACCGCGGTGGAGCGGCCGCCGCGGTTGAAGCCCGTCGAGCGATAGCGGAGGCCGCTCAACAAGTCGGGGTCAACGGTAACGTTGGGATCGTCCTGAGGCGTCGCGGCCTCGAGAACGTAGTCGAGGTGATCGCCGTGCGCCTCGGCGATGACGCCGGGCAGCACTTCCAATGCCGGCGACACGCTCGGCGCCTGCGCGCTCGATGTCGGTGCCGTGCCGACCGTGATCGCCAGCGCGATCATTGCAATCAGGACATACCAAACCTTCTGCTCGAGTTTCCTCAAGACAAAACCTCCTGGGCTGTGACGGAGTTTGTGCAAGAAAAACGTCGTTTCGGTTGCGCCATCCGGTAGATGAAACCGCCCATCGACAGACGGGTCAACCGAAGGCGCCGCTGTAAAAGACCTGTAGGTCCGCTTTTACATTCTTTTTACAAAAAAACGCCGAGTTGCGAGCAGATTCCGTAGTTCTCGGCTAGCCGACAGCAGGAGGGCGTTGACACATGCAGGCTGGCGTTCTGCCCACGGTCGCCTGAGCGCCCCCGACTCTACCTGCCGGTTCGTTCTCGCGCGCGGGCTAACGCGGCACGCAACCGCGATGTGCCGTCGCCGGCCGCCATCTCCTCCATCGTCAGGCTGGCCAGCGCCCAGAGGATCGCGGCACTGCCGACTTCGGAGCGGTCGCGTTCTGATAAGCCGCCGTCGAAAGCCTCGATGTTCTCGGCTGCTCGCACAACGACGGCCTGGAGTACCCGGAAGGCATCGTCGGACATGGGGGGATCGCCACGGTAGTTCGCCAAACGCCCGCCCGCGCGAAAATCGGGAAAACGCTCCAGGCCGGCGAACCTCAGGAACCAGTCGGCACGGTACGAGCCGTTGGCGTTGACGATGCCCATGTAGTCGGCGATGGTCTCGTCGAGCGCCCGGTTGCGGGCGCTACCGAACAGCCTGCGGGTGGCATAGTGCGTGCACTCGTGGTTCATACGGATCGCCAACGAGCGCTCGCTCCAGGCGTCTTCGCTGAGGTCCAATTCGCTCGCCTCCACGGCACTGTACGGACCATCGCTGAGAAGCAGCAACTGGTCCTGATAGAGCGGCTTTTGCGGCACCAGCCGTTGGAACTCCGCGCCCCAATCGCCCAGCGGGTTTTGCGCCAACCAGCCGTCGCGAATTGCGTTGAGGCGGTTCCAGTTGTTGTGGCCGCCGATCATGCAGGCGCCCATCGAGTCGGGAACGTCCTCGGGCTCGTTGTGGTGGACGATGGCCTGCACCAGCGATACGAAGTCGGCGCGGGCAGCGGAGACAAGTACGGGAACGCGTCCTCCCGCGGTCTGGTTGAGAAACAGCCGCAGCCCGGCGGGGTTCTCGAGCTCGATGCCGGTGGCCTCGCTTGCCGGCGTCTCGACCCCCTTGCGGGTGGTAGCCGCGTAGGTCTCGTTCTCGCGCATGCCCCGGCGGACCGGAAACCGCAGCTCGGGAAGCGGCGTCTTGAGCGCCTCGAGAATGCTGGTCTGTTCGGCGGCGGCGGCGTAGCCCTGCCAATCACCGATGTGGGGCTCGTCATCAAGGGGAAGCTCGATCGGACCCGGAAGATAGTCGTGATCGAAGACGTTGTCGTTGTACTCGAGGAGCTCGCCCACGACGCCGGCGTCGGCGCCACAGGCTCGCAGGACGTCAGCGCGCTCCGCGAGTCGAGCCGCAGCGGTGTCGGACATCGACCCTACCTCCCGGCGCTGGTGCTCGCGGGAAGGTATTTGTCGTCGAGCGCGCCGACGGCAAGGTCGTAGGCGGTAATTGCCTGCAACACCTCGTAGCGCGTCCGCGCCGCCACAACCGACGCAGATGCCACGTCGTCTTCCATCTGCAGCAGGCGGAACGAATCGATAAGACCGAGCTGCAGCTGCTGCTGGCCGGCCGAGTACTGCTGGTTCGCCAGGTCCAGCGCGTTTTGCGCTTGCTGCAACTTCTGCGAGCTTTCGACGATCGTGCGCGCCGCCAGACGCACCTCGGATCGAATGGCGTTCTCCACGGTCGAGATGGTTACCTGCTGCTGCTGCACGTCGAGTCGCGCCTGCGCCCAGGCCGCTTGGGCCGCGTTGTTGCGCAGGTCGTAGGTTAACGTGACCGCTGCCCCGAACCCTGAGAACTGCGTCTCCCCCGGGATGCTCGCCCCGAACAGGTGCAGACCGTCGGCGCCGGTGGTAAGCGCCGAATAGGAACCAACCAGGTTCAGCTCCGGCAGCTTGGCGTTGCTCGCCACCCGTTCCGAGACCATCGTGCTGCGCAGGTCGAGCTGCGCCGCGTTCAGGTCGTGCCGCTCGCTGAGAGCCTGCACCACGAGGTTGTCCATCGCCGACACGTCCGGCGTGGCGTCGGGCGGCGGCTCGGTGCGGATACGCAGCCCTCGGGCGATGAGCTGCTGGGCGGCCTCGTCGCCGTAAACGAGAAAGATGAGGGCTTCGGTGGCGTTGCGTCGCTGCAGAGTGGCCTCGGTGAGCTGCGTCTCCCGCGTCGCCACCGCCTGCTGCGACGTGATCACGCCGACTTGGGAAACGAGCTCGAGCTCGCGCAATCGCTGGTTGCGGCTGAGAACAACGCGTGCGCGCTGTAGCGACTGTACGGCCACCTGCTCAACGGCCTCGGCACTACCCAGAGCCCAGTATGCCCGCTCGATGTCCGCAACCACGACGTTGACCTGGCGACGGAAGTCCTCGAGCTGGGCTTCCGAGCTGAATTGCGCGATCTCCACTCCAGCTCCGGCGATATCTCCGCCCCGCCCCTTCAGCAACGGCTGGGTCAGCGCCAGGCTGAGCGTGGCATCATCGGACGGAACCCCGAACTGGCTCAGCAAGTTGGTCGACATCGACGCTGAGTACTGCGTGCTGAAAGGCAGCGTTCCCCCCAGGGTCGTCGACACCGCGGTGGTATCTTGCGACCCGGTCAATAGCTGGGATGGAGAGACGATGACCGTCGGCGGCGGATCGGGGTTGGGAATCACCGACTCGCTCGCGAAAACCTCCCCCGCGCCGTTGGTGTAGTTGGGCTTGAACTCGAACAAGGGATCGAATGCCGATCGCGCCGCTTGCACATCGTAGGATGCGATGTCGGCTTGGATGCGCCCGCCGCGCAGCGAGAGGTTTTGACGCAAGGCCACGACCACCAGGTCTTTGAGTCCGACCGGCAATCGCTCGTCGGTCGTCGAGGCCTGCTGCTCGGAAGCTTGCTGGGCGGCCGGTGGGTCTTGAGCCTGTTGCCCGGCGAACGCGGACAGAGCCAGTGCGCAGGCGGCACTCGCCAGGATAGTCAGAATCGGCATAGGATTCCCTCGGTAGGCTTACGGGATGGCGTCCTACTGTGAAGTAAGCTAGCCGAATATACTACGGGCGTTTCTTGAGCCGGCTGCGGCCGGATAGCCGGATGAGCGAGGCGTGCATGGGAATTTTTCGAGAGGAGGCGATGGAAACGCTGACCAGCCCCGAGCGCCTCGACAGTCTGATGCAGGTAACGTCGAAGAAGGGGTGGATCGCGCTGATCGCCTGCCTCGCGGTAAGCGCCGCCGCCGTGGTTTGGGGCTTCATGGGCAACGCTCCCGACGTGGTGCATGGCTCCGGCATCCTCGAGATGAGCGGCGGCATCTTCCAGATCGAAGCGCGAGGCGCCGGTGTGCTCACCGCCGTGCAAATCAGAGGAGGTGGCTCCGTCACCGAAGGTCAGGTGATCGGCACGGTTGCCCAACCGGACGTCCAGCAGACAATCACGCAGCAGCAGTCGAAGCTCCAGGAGCTCAAACGCAACCGCACGCAGCAGGCACAGCTGGTCACCGAAAACCGCGACGCGCTGCTCAGGTCGCTCGAGGAAGACCGCACGCGACTGAACGCCACGGCCACGGCGGTCAAGGATCAGATCACATTCCTGCAGGAGCGGGTGCAGGCACAGACACAAGCGGTGCAGGAGGGATTGCTTACCAAGGACCAGCGCCAGGCCACGGCCGAGCAACTGGCTTCCGCCCAGGAAAACCAGATCTCCAACCAGGCGCAGCTGATCCAGCTCGACGCCACCGAGGCAACCACGCGCAACACCGCGGTTCAGCAGATCTTCGCTCTCGATCAGGCGATCGCCGACGCCGAGCGGCTAGCGCAGCTGACCCAGGAACGATACAAACTGCAGACTGAGGTGGTCAGCCCTTATACGGGCACGGTAATCGCGCAACTCGTCGACGAGGGCCAAAACGTCGGCATCGGCACCGCCGTCTTCTCTGTCGAGCTGAGTGAGAGGCGGCTCGAGGCGCTGGCTTTCATACCGCTGCAAGGTACCCGTATTCACGACGGCATGAACGCGATGATCTCCCCCAACGGCATCACCTGGGAGGAGTACGGCTATCTGTTGGGCACGGTCACCGCCGTCGCCGATTCGCCGATCAGCCCGGACGCGATGAACCGGCTGCTGCGCAACGAGACGTTGGTCACCCAGTTCAGCGGGCAAGGCGGTGTCTACATGATCACGATAAAGCTCGAGGACGACCCTGACACGGTCAGCAAGTTCAAGTGGACATCCACTGAGGGCCCGCCACTCACGTTTGGCAGCGGCACCTTGTTCGACGTGCAAATAACCGTCGAGGACCGGCGTCCCATAACTCTGGCGATCCCGGCGCTGCGGGAGTGGCTCGGCCTGTAGTGTCCACCTCGAAGGCAGCCCATCCCGGCAAGCGCAAGCGCACGCCTACACTGCTCCAAATGGAAGCGGTCGAGTGCGGCGCCGCGGCGCTCGGCTCGATCCTGGCGTATTGGGACCGGATCGTCCCGCTCGAGGAGCTGCGCGCCGAATGTGGCGTCTC
>CBDUXW010000153.1:0-7089 GCA_965371275.1 uncultured bacterium
CCCGGAATCCCTCGGGCGGGGGGTCGGGTGTGGGGGGCTGACCCCGCCCGCCCGTAGGCGACTGCAGACGGCAAGATCATAGGATTCTTCACGTGAGGTCGCAAGGGAGCCGTGCTATCGTCGGCATCCCCGGGCCAGCTGTGGGCTGTGTCGACCCGCGCCAAACTCTCTGAAACGGGCTGTAGTCTTCGATTCATGCGTCCCTATCGGGTGTTTACACTCAGCGAAGCCAATCGTGCCGTGCGCGAGGTCGAAGCCGTGACCCGCACGGTTCGGGAGAAGCTCGAGGAGATCCGCGCCGCGTTCGAGGGGGCCGATCCCGAGGCGACGGAGGATTTCGAAGACGAGACCCGTGAGGCTTTGACAGGATGGGAACAGGCCATCTACGAGATCGGTGCTGAACCCAAGGGGATCTTCACGGTAGATTTTCGCTCACCGGACCCCAATGTGCTTTGGTGTTGGACGGTCGATGAGCCGGAGATCAGTCATCGCCACTTCACGTGGGAGTCATTCAAGGATCGAGTACCGATAAGCATCGAGGCGGGCAGCCTGCCGAGTTCCAACTAGCGGGTCATCCAACTCGAGGGACAGCAACGAGCACATGCATTCCGGCGGCTTGAAGGCAGCAATCTGGAGCGGTGTCTTGGCGACGTTCGTCGCCGCCGTCGCCGGATATTGGTTCGAGTCGATTGGCCTGCCGCGGCTCGACTTCGCCGTCTGGAACGGGTCCCTGCTGGCGCCGAGCGATGCTTCGATCACGTTCGTGTGGTCGGTGGGCATGTTGCAGCTGTTCGCCGGCGGGATCGTGATGGCGATCGTCTATGGCTACTACGTCCAGATGTACTTGCCCGGTCCGGGTTGGATGCGCGGCATGATGTGGGGTGCGGTGCTCGCCGTCCTGGTGGGCCTCACCGTAGTGCCGCTACTGTACGGCGGCGGCCCCTTCGGCAGTGACTGGGATAGTCGCACGGTCGTCGCGATCATCGCCTGGCATCTGCTCTGGGGGATCGTCCTCGGAATCGCCTTCCACAAGAACTGGAACCCTGCCGAATAGCTCTCCGTTCCCGGAGCCGCCGGGCTGAGCAACCGGCGTAGCGGCGTCCGCGGGTGGGGATGAACCCGTCACCTGTGCTCTTAGCGGGCAGCGAGGCGCTGGAAGCGCCGAGAGGCGAGGGGAGGGCGGCGGGAAATCAAGGAGATCGGAGCCTGAGCGAGTGCAACGCCGTAGGCAGGCGCCCAGGCGCGTCCCGGCTTATTCGCCGATGACTTGGGCCACGATCGTCCGCTTCTGAGGGCCATCCAGGTCGGCGAAGATGATGCTCTGCCACTGGCCCAGCGCCAGCTTCCCGTCCTCGATCGGTACCATCACGTTCTTCGACAGGATGGCCGAGCGCAGGTGGGAAGCGGCGTTGCTGCGCACGCAATCGCTGTGCTCGGGGTCGTTGTGCCAGAAGTAGTCCTTCTCGTCGACCAGGTCGAGGAGAAACTCTTTCATGTCGTCGATGAGCGCGCCCTGCCACTCGTTGATCATGATCGACGTCGTCGTATGCAAGGAATGCAAGTACAGCATGCCTTCCTTGACGACCGAACCATTGAACAGCTCGCGGACCTTCTGCGTCAGGTCGATAAGCTCCAATCGCTCGCTGCTTTCGACCTCAAACCTGTGGTTTTCGACCTTCATATTCCGAGCTTTTCTGGGCGGGAGATGCGAGCGTGATGACGCCCTCAGATAGGGCCGATAGTAGTGCAGGACCCATTGCCGGGCAAGTCCACCGCCAGCCCCTAGGCCGTGCCGAATTGTGCTTACGCGCCGCCCGGCGGCTTTCCTCCGGGGCGTGGGCGCGCGGTGCGGACACCGGTCCTCCCGGGACCGCGCGAGGGCGCGGCACCGGAGGGTCGGCGGACCGACGGACGGGGTGACGAAGGACGGGCTATGGAAGGCCGGCTGCCCATGGAAGGTCGGGTGCCGGAAGGACGCGGCGCTGAAACCCGTGGGCGCGCCGTCGGCACTGAACCCGAGAACGGCCGTCGCGACGTGCCGCCCGGCCGAACTGCGGGCATGCGAGATGGCGACGAAGGCCTTACCGCGCTCGGGCGCCGCGTCGGGCTGACGGTGCGAGGAGTTGCCGAACGGGTTGTGCCGCGAACCGGTCCCTGAACGCTGCCGGTCGGGCGTCTACCGTAGGTCGCGGGGCGAGCATACGACGATGACGGCCGCAACGTGGGCGCCGGCGTCACCGTGCGACGCGGCGCCGATGTCGGGTTCAACGTGGACCGCGGGCGGGCCGTGGCGCGCGGCTGAGCTCGAACCGGTGACCTGCCCGTCGTGCTTCTCACGGCCCCGGAAGCCGGCTGGTTGCCGACGCGCGTCGTGCTTGTTTGGGTGTTGGCGGGCACGGAGCGATATCCCGAACGTGACACCGCAGTACGGCGGGCGCCGACGTTGGTGGTGCCGTTCGTCGAGCGCACCGCTCCGGTTACCGTTCGATCGCCGTCGACGGTTGACCGATACCCGTCGCGTGACACAGCGGCGCGCGTGGTGGGGGTGAGGCGGCTGGGCTCCCGGGCGCGCAGCGTTCCGGACAGCAGTGTCCGCGACGAGCGGTCCAGGTCGGGCGGCAACGCATTGCGCGCGATCGCACGGCGCGCCGTATTTGCGGCGCCGAAGCTCTCCTGCGGAACCACGGTCCAGGCGTCCTGGCCGGCGCGATAGCCGAGGCCGTTCACCGCCCGGCCGCCGAACGCCGATCCGGTCTTACCGACAGCGATGCCGCGGCGCCCGTAGTCGTAGTTGGTGTAGCGACCGTAGCTACCATAGCCGCCGCGTCCGTAGTAGCTGCAGCAACCGTAGTAGGGCTGGTAATACGGATAGCCCCACCCGTAGTAGCCGCCGAAGCCGAAGCCCACGCTCAGTCCGTAGCCGCGGCCGCCGAAATGTACGCCGAAGCTCACGGCGGGACGGCCGTAGTAGTTCAACGGCACCCAACCGACGTAACGCGGGCCGACGTACCAGTGCACCGATGCCGGCGCCCACACGCTGCCGGGAAACCATACCCAGCCGTTGTAGCCGGTCTGATGCCAGCGCCCGTAGTGCGTCGTGACATAGCCCCATGGGGCGCTGGGCACCCACGACCAACCGCCGTATGTGTACACCCAGCGTCCATGGCGATAGGGCGTCCACGCCACGGCGGCGTGGGGCTTCCAGTACCAGCTACTGAAACTGGTGTCGTAGGCCCACGTTCCGTAGGGCTCGAGGTCGGCGGCGTGGTGGGCGATGGTGCGCGGTATGTATTCACGGTCTTGAACGTACTGACGCGAGTCGGCGTACAGGGCGACGCGGTCGGCTCGCCAACCATCGAAATCGTCGATCTCGACGGTGTTGAATGCCGCCGCGCGCGCCGGCGCCGTTCCCGCTTCGGCCAACGACCGTTGCCCGGCACTGACGACCTCGGTGAGTCCGCCGGCCGTCAGGGATGCCGCGCCGTCGTACACGGAGAGCCACACGTTCTGGCTCTCATCGAGGTCGACGCGGAACAAACCGTCGCGATCAAGCGTGACGGTGCCGTTGGGGGCGTCGATCCGCAGCGCACCGAGGCGACCCACCGTCGGCAGTGGTCTGTCGACGTAGAGGCTACCGGCCCACAGGCGGACGATCATCTCGCCGGCGGCACCGGCCGCCGGCAAACTCAAAAAATCGAGAGACGAACGGGCGTCGAGCCAAAACGTGCCGCCGTCGTTCAGGGTGATCTCGACACGGCCGTCCGCCGCGGTGACCACGCGATCGCCACGGCCGAGCGGCAGGTTGACGACGGCGGCCTCGCTGTCGCTCACGGCGGCGCGCTGCACGGTGACGGTGCCTTCGAAGTGGCGCAAGCGAGCCGGTATCTCGTCGGCCGCGGTGGATTGCGCCAGCGCGCTGATAGGAACGAGGAGCACGGCGAGAAACACGACGGCTCCGGAGCAGCTTGCTTCCTGACTTTGCAGCATCTTCTTCACCCCCGACAGGTGAGAGACCCTCGCTGCAAGCTGGATAGAAAGGGCTAGAACTATTGGCAGGGACCCACAATTCCAGGGTAGAACAACGGCCGGCCCGTTTCAATGCGGACGAGGCGCGCTGCCATCGTCCGGACGTTTGCTTTCCGCCCGACGAACATTATTCTCTGGGGATCAGCCCGCGCTCGACATGCGCACCGAGACCCGGCCCTGGGAAGCTCCGACAACGATGACCGGCCTGTCTGATTCGCTCCATTTGGCGCCGTACGCGGCGCGGGCCGAGATGTCGCGCGGCCGCCGTTTCGACGAGCCCGAGCATCCATACCGGAGCTGCTACCAGCGCGATCGCGACCGCATCATTCACGCACGCGCCTTCCGCCGCCTGGAATACAAGACGCAAGTGTTTCCTAACTACGAAGGAGACCACTTCCGCACCCGGTTGACGCATACCTTCGAGGTCGCCCAGATCGCCCGCACTGTGGCCGCCGCCCTGGGGCTTAACCAGATCCTTGCCGAGGCGATCGCGCTGGCCCACGACCTGGGACATCCGCCGTTCGGGCATGCCGGCGAAGAAGCCCTCGACGCCTTGCTCGCCGACGAGGGTGGTTTCGAGCACAATCGCCATTCGTTGCGTATCGTCGAAGAGCTAGAGGAGCGCTATGCACGCTTCAACGGGCTCAATCTGACGTTCGAGGTGCGCGAGGGAATCGTCAAACACTCGACGCGCTACGACCGATTTCGCCACGACGAGCGCAACGATTACGACCCCGAGAAGCAGCCGCTGCTGGAGGCCCAGATCATCGATTGGGTCGACGAGATTGCCTACAACGTGCACGACATCGACGACGGCGTCGAAGCCCACATTCTGTCGGTGGCCAAGCTGGCTCGAGGGTTGCCGGTGTTCGGCGAGCTGTATGCGCAACAGCAAGAGCGCTATCCGCAAGCGGATGAGCGCCAATGCTTCAACGAAACGATCAGGGCACTACTGGACCGTCTGGTGACCGACTTGATCGATACCTCGCGAGGCCGTATCGAAGCGGCTGACATCGGTAGCGTCGAGGACGTGCGCAGACACCCGCAGCGTCTTGTCCGGCACAGCCCGAAAGTCGTCGAGCAGATGCAGGAAATCGCGACGTTTCTGATGGAGAACCTGTATCGCAGCCCACGGGTCGACAAGCAAATGACGCGGGCCAAGAAGATCGTCAGCGAGTTGGTCGCGGTTTATCGATCCGATCCAGGGCTGTTGCCGGAGCGTCATCGCGACCGGATCGAAAGCATAGGAAAGACGGCGGTAATTGCCGATTACGTCGCCGGTATGACCGATCGGTTCGCGCTGGATGCGCACCAGCGCCTCACGGCCTGAGCGGAGTGAAGGCGCGGCCTAGTCGGAGAGTGCGTCGCCTTCGTCGAGGATGACGAGGTTGTTGGCCGGCAGTGCGATCGACTGTCCCCAGGCATCGAACTTGACCAGAAAAAATCGCTCTTGTTGCTTGGGGTGGAAGCCGGCGGCAGAGATATCCTCGCCCGCCAGTTCCTGCTCGACGGTGCCTTCCCAGTCTTTCTGCACGATCACCTTGTGGCCGATGCTGTCACGCAGCTCACCCGGTGTCCGAACCACTTTTACGCGCACGACGGAAACTCTAGCACCGAAGGGGGGTTAGTGCACGATCGCCGGCCGTGGCGGCGGCTCCGCCGCGTTGAAGGCGGGTACGGCCGGTGGTATTCTCACCGCGGTTTCGGGTCGCGCATTCACGCCGCGGCGACCGCCTTCAGTTGACGAGATCCAGCACCTCTCTACCCGGAGTCTTCTGCATGTCCTATCAGGGTTTTACTGTCGAAAAGGCCGACGGCACCGCCGTTATTTCCATCAACATGCCGCCGGCAAACACGTACAACTTCGACCTGATGAAGGAACTCGATGCCATCATCGAGGACGTTCGTCTTGACACGGATATCAACGTCATCATTCTCACCGGCAGCGAAAAGATTTTCTCGGCCGGCGCCGATATCAGCATGCTCAAGCAGAGCGACCCTCGCTTCAAGGCAATGTTCTGCCTGCACTGCCAGGAAACGCTCATGGAGCTCGAGCGTACGCCCAAGATCGTCATCGCCGCGATCAACGGGCACTGTGTCGGCGGTGGCCTCGAGATCGCCATGGCGTGCGACCTCCGCTTCATGCGCGCCGGCGGCAAGATCGGCCTGCCGGAAGTCACGCTCGGCGTGTTGCCCGGCACGGGTGGTACGCAACGCATGCCGCGCCTCATCGGCAAGGCCCGCGCCCTCGACCTGATGATCACCGGCCGTACCATCTCCCCGGAAGAGGCCAAGGACATCGGCCTGATCAACGATGTCTGCGAAGGTGACGCCGTCGAGTTCGCCAAGGAGTACGCGGCGAAGCTCAACGCCGGCGCCACGCAGGCTGTCGGCCTCATCAAGGTCGCCGTACAGCAAGGTGCCGAGATGGCGCTGAACAACGGCCTGGCGCTCGAGCGCGAGCTTCAGAACCGGCTATTCGCCACCAATGACGCCCAAGAGGGGCTGCTTGCCTTCATTGAGAAGCGCCCGCCCGAGTTCAAGGGTAACTAGCGGTGGCCGTCGAAGTCGCCGATGCCATATCGGGGGCGCCGAACAAGCTGTTTATCGACGGTGAGTTCCGCGACGCTGAGGGAGCCGAGACCTTCCCGACCATCAATCCGGCCACCGAAGAGGCCATCACCGACGTAGCATCGGCCTCCGTTGACGACGTCGATGCCGCCGTCGCCGCCGCCCGCGAGGCTTTCGAGAACGGCCCGTGGGGCGAGATGCCGGCGCGCGAACGCGGTCGCATACTGTGGAAGCTCGGCGATCTGCTGCGTGAGAACGTCGAGGAAGTGGCGATTCTCGAGACGATCGACAACGGCAAGCCGATCTTCGAGTCGCGTTACGTCGACGTGCCGATGGTCGCCGAGGTGTTTCAGTACTACGCCGGCTGGGCCGACAAGGTGCACGGCGAGGTGATTCCGGTCAGCGGCAACGCGCTCGACTACACCCTGCGCGAGCCGCTCGGCGTGGTCGCCGCGATCGTGCCCTGGAACTTCCCGCTGCTTCTGGCCTCGT
>CBDUXW010000154.1:0-7077 GCA_965371275.1 uncultured bacterium
CTGGAGCGCGCCGGCATCCCGGTGCCCGGGCTGAAGGCACGCGACGGTCTCGCCACGATCAATGGCTCGAACGTGACCACCGGCATCGGCGCGCTCATCGTGTACGACACCGAGCGCTGGCTGAAGCAGGCCGAGATCGCCGCCACCATGTCGCTCGAGGCTCTCAAGGCCAACATGAAGCCGTACGACTCGCGGCTGCACGAGCTGCGCGGCTTTCGCGGTGCGGTTACCAGCGCCGCCAACCTGCGCCGGGTGATGGAAGGCTCCGACCTGCTCACCGGCAAGGAACAGGTGAAGGTTCAGGACGCCTACAGCATGCGCTCGACGCCCCAGGTGGTCGGCGCCGCCCGCGACCAGCTACGCTGGACGCGCGAGCAGATCGAGATCGAAGCCAACGGCGTCGGCGACAATCCGATTTTCCTGCCTGAGGACGACATCGTACTCACCGGCGCCAACTTCCAGGGCACACCGGTGAGCCTGCCGCTCGACACAATGGGGGCGGCCGTCGCCATGGTCTGCGTGCTTTCCGAGCGTCGCATGAACCGCCTCACCAACCCGGCGTTGAGCGTCGGGTTGCCGCCGTTTCTGACCAAGGGCGCCGGCATGTACTCCGGGCTGATGCTCAGCCAGTACACCGCCGATACGCAGATCGTCGAGCAGCGCATCCTCTCGGCCCCCGCCTTCGTGCAGTCGATCCCGGCCGCCGCCGACCAAGAGGACTTCGTGTCGATGGGCATGAACTCGGCGCTCAAGACGCGGCAGATCCTCGACCTCGCCTGCGGCGTGCTCGGCATCGAGCTGATGGCCGCGGCACAGGGTCTCGACCTGCGCGACTACGCGGCGGGCAACGGCACGCGGGCCGCCCATGCGGCGGTGCGCAAGCACGTCGACTACCTCGACGAGGACCGGCCACTGCACGTCGATCACAACGCCATGTGCGCAGCGGTCAAGAGCCTCGACGTGCTCGAGGCGGTCGAGTCGGAGGTCGGAGAGCTGCAGACCTACTAGCCCGCATCGGCGCCGTCAGGCGAGATGCATCGTGCGACCGCCGACCACGGTGCGCACGACCTCGATCTCCTTGAGCGTGTCGGGATCAACGTCGTGCGGGTCCTCGGCCAGAACCACGAAGTCGCCCAGCTTGCCGGCCTTGATCGAGCCCTTGACGTTCTCCTCGAACGAGGCGTGGGCGCCGTTGATGGTGCAGATTCTGATCGCCTCGTCGACCGTGACGCGCTGGTTCGGACCCCATACCCGACCCGCGAAGTCCTTGCGCGTGACCAGCGATTGCAGGGCCATCAGCGGCTCGTAGGGTCCGGGAACGAAGTCGGAGGCGCCGGCCACCGGGATGTCGTAGTCGAGAAACGAGCGGTGGGCGAACATCATCGTCATCTTCTCTTCGCCGTACTCCACCCACTTGTTGCCGTGGTAGTGGATGTACGTGTAGAAGGGCGTCGGGATGGCGCCGACCGCCTTGATGCGGGTCAGCAGATCGTCGTTCACCAGTGAGCAGTGCTCGATACGATGCCGCGGGTCGGGCCGCGGCCACTCACGCTGCACGCGCTCGTAAGCGTTGAGCACCATGTCGATGGTGACGTCGCCGTTGGCGTGGATGCCGATCTGGAAGCCGCTGCGGTGCGCCTCCTCGACGGCATCGTGGATTTCCTGCTGGTCCATGGTGAGGATGCCGTAGTCGTCGGGACGGCCGACGAACGGCGTGCTCATGCGCATGGTGCGCTCCGACGCCGAGCCGTCGGCGCCGTACTTCACCGGGCCGACGCGGACCCATTCATCGCCGAAGCCGGTGCGTATGCCGGCGGCCCGCATGCGTTGATAGGCGCCGCGCAGCATCATGTACACGCGACAGTGCAACACGCCGTCGCGGTAGGCGTTGTCGTAGGGCAGCACGGAGCCTACGCCGGCGTCGTGAAACGACGTCAGCCCGGCGGCCGACATCTGCTGGGTGATCACCGCCACGCCATCGCGCCGCAGCTCGTCGGTAGGCGGTGGCGGCCGTTCACCGACTCCAGTGAACAGGCCGCCGGTGCGTTCCTGCATCAAGCCGGTGGGCTCGCCGCTGTCGTCCTTCACGATGTGGCCGCCGCGCGGGTCCGGCGTTTCGCTGGTAATACCCGCCGCGTCGAGCGCCCACGAGTTGTACACGGCCGTGTGGCCGCCGCGGTGGCGAATGGTGGCCGGGCCGTCGGGCACCGCGACGTCGAGGTCGTAACGGCTCACCGTGCGGCCGTCGTCGAGCTTGGTGTCGTCGTACATGAAGCCGTTCACCCACACTCCCGGCGCCGTGTCGGCGGCGCGCGCCGCCATTGCCTGCTGGATTTCGGCGATGCTCCGGAAGTTCACGTTGACGTTGATGAGCTCGTTGAGCCCGGCGCCGGCCGGATGCGAGTGCGCGTCGATGAATCCCGGCGTCACCGTCATGCCCTCGGCATCGATCACGGTGGTGCCGGGGCCGACCAGATTGCGAACGTCGTCGGTGCTGCCGACGGCGCTGAAGTGCCCGTGCTTCACGGCGAAGGCTTCGGCTGTCGGCTGGTCATCCTCGACCGTGTACACACGAGCGTTCAGCACCAGCAGGTCGGGCTCGGAGCCGCCGGTGGCGTGGCCGACGCCGGCGAGGTTGTCGGGCCCGGCGGCCTCGCCACCGCCCACCGATGCGCCACTGCCCTGCCCGGGCCGGCATCCGGCCCCGACGCCCGCGGCCAACGCCGCCGAAACACCGATGAACTCCTTGCGCGTGAACTTCGCCATCGTTACCTCCCTGTACGCCCTATGTGTGACTCGTCCGGCCGATGTCGGCCGCTGTTGCGCCAATGTTCGTCATTCGCCGTCCCTACCAGCGCGAGATCACGACCCGCCGATCGGTGTAGAACGAGATCGCGTCGCTGCCCTGTGCCTTCAGATCGCCGTAGAACGACCCCCGCGAGCCGCCGAACGGAAAAAACGCCATCGGCGCGGCGACGCCGATGTTGACGCCGATCATCGAGATGCCGGCGCGGTAGCGGAAGTCGCGCGCCGCCTTGCCGCTGGTGGTGAAAATCGACGTGGCGTTGCCGTACTCGACCTCGTGCATCAGGTCGACCGCTTCATCCAGCGAGCCGACCTTGGTGAGGGCGGCAACCGGACCGAAGATCTCATCGCGGCCCAGCTTCATGCTCGGCGTCGTGTTCTCGAACACGGTGGCGCCCGCCCAGTGGCCGTCGGGGTGGCCGTCGACCGTGGCTCCGCGGCCGTCGAGCGCCAGGCTGGCGCCCTCGCTCTCGCCGGCATCGATGTAGCCGAGCACGCGCCGGCGATGCTCGCCGGAGATCAACGGCCCCATGTCGGTGCCGGCATCGACGCCGCTGCCGAGCTTCAGCGACGAGGCGCTGTCGAGGAAGCGTTCGCGTATCGGACCGTAGGCGTCGCCGACGCCGACGATCACACTGCCGGCCAGGCAACGCTGCCCGGTGGCGCCGAACAGCGAGCCGATGAGCGCCTCGTTGGTCGTGTCGTAGTCGGCGTCGGGGAGGACGATCATGTGGTTCTTGGCGCCTCCCAGAGCTTGCACGCGCTTTCCCGTGGCGGCGGCGTTGGTGTAGAGGAGGCGCGCCACTCGACTGGAGCCGACGAAGGAAATTCCGGCGATCCCCGGATGCTCGATCAGCGCCGTGACCGCTTCCTTGGCGCCGTGCACCACGCTCAGTACGCCCGGCGGCATGCCGGCCTCGACCGCCAGGTCGACGATGAGTTGGTGGGTCAGCGGGTCCTGCTCGCTCGGTTTGAGAATGAACGTGTTACCCGTAGCCACCGCGTAGGGCCAAAACCAGAATGGAATCATGACCGGGAAGTTGTACGGCGTGATCGCCGCGAACACGCCCAGCGGCTGGCGCACAGTCTCGCAATCAATCCCCGGCGCCACGTCCTCGAGCGATTCGCCCATCATGAGGTTCGGAATGCCGCAGGCGTGCTCGACGTTTTCGATGCCACGCTGCAACTCGCCGGCCGACTCGGCCACCGTCTTGCCGTGCTCGAGCGTCAGGGCGCGGGCGATCTCGTCGCGATTGTCCTCGAGCAGTGTCTTGAGACGGAAAAGCACGCGCGCCCGCTCGACGGCCGGTGTCGCACGCCAGTCCGGGAAGGCCGCGCGCGCAGCCGCCACCGCCGCATCGACATCGGCGGCCGTCGACAGCGGCACGTGGCCGAGGATCTCGCGGGTCGCCGGGTTCTCCACCGGCAATGTCTCGGTAGCAGAAGCCGCCACCCACTGTCCGCCGATGAAGTTGGGGGCCGTTGCAACGCTCATGGAGCCGAACTCTAGTGCCGAAGCATGTACGTGACAACAGGCGCCGGTAACGTCGCTGCGCAGGTGCCCTTGATGACAGCGGGCTCTCCGCCTACCGTGCTGCCATCCTGAAGCCAACATCGGAGGTGTCATCATGACGTCACGCCCACTTGCCCGCGCTCACGGCCTCGTTCTCGTTATCTTGTTGACAGCCGTCGGCGTGGCGATTCCGGCCGCCGCGTCGCGCTCCGCCCAGAAACCCCGCGCCCGCGACCTGGGAATTTACTTCGAAGGCAACCCGGGCTCCCTCAACGCGATCACCGACGTCGCCGGCGTGAGTGTCGGTCACACCACGATCATCGAGGGCTCCGGGGCGCTCGAGGTCGGCGAGGGTCCTGTACGCACCGGGGTCACCGTCGTGTTTCCGCGCGAGGACGCCACCGATCCGGTATTCGCCGGTTGGTTTTCGCTCAACGGCAACGGCGAGATGACCGGCACCACGTGGGTGGAGGAATCAGGCTTCCTCGAAGGCCCGGTCGCCATCACCAACACCCATAGCGTCGGCGTCGTGCACGACGCCGTCATCGGCTGGCAGGCGCGCACCGGCACCATGAACCAGGCGTGGTCGTTGCCCGTGGTCGGCGAGACCTGGGACGGCTGGCTCAACGACATCAACGGCTTCCACGTGGAGCCCGAGCACGTGTTCGAGGCCCTCGGCACCGCCGCCTCCGGCCCGGTGGCCGAGGGCGCGGTCGGCGGCGGCACGGGGATGATCTGCTACGGCTTCAAAGGCGGCATCGGCACCTCGTCGCGCGTATTCGAAGCGGCGGAAGCCACCTACACCGTCGGCGTCCTGGTGCAGGCCAACTTCGGCGGTCGCCGCCTGTTGCGCATCGACGGCGTTCCCGTGGGCCGCGAGCTCATCGACGTGGGGCGAGAGGCTGCGGCGACAACGGCCGCAGGGCCGGCGTCAGCACCTGAAAGTTTCGATCCGATGAGCGGCGACGGCTCGATCATCGTCGTCGTCGCCACCGACGCTCCCCTGCTGTCGCACCAGCTCAAGCGACTGGCGCGCCGCGTCAGTCTCGGCATCGCCCGCACCGGCAGCGTCTCGAGCAACGGCTCCGGCGACATCTTCATCGCCTTCTCGACCGCCAATGCAGGCGCCGCGCGAGCCCCTTCCGCCAGCGTCGCGATGCTCGGCAACAGCGGCATAACCCCGGTTTTCGAGGCGGTCGTGCAGGCCACCGAGGAGGCCATCATCAACGCCCTGGTGGCCGCCGAAACGATGACCGGGCGCGATGATCACGTCATCGAGGCGCTGCCGCACGACCGCTTGCAGGAAGTGATGCGCCGCTACGGCCGCTTGCAGTAGTCGCTGCGTCGAGCACCGCGGCGGTCTCTTGCAGGGCGTGCACGACCCGGTCGAGATCCTCGAGTCCGGCGTCTTTGCGCTCGAGGGGTACGGTCAGGACGCTGTCCTCGAGCTCCCCGCCAAGCTCCACGACCTGCGCCGCAGCACGCTCGCGCGCCTCGGTGAGATATGCGCGGATCGACTCCGGATCGTCTCCCTTGACGGACACCTCTCGGTCGAACACCGAATCGCCGGTGTCGATGCCTCCCGCCACCAGCACGTGCCCGAACACTTCCACCTTCGACTGATGCGGCCCGATGTGCAGGCCGTCCGGTAGCGGTCCATGTAGCGTCACCTGCACGCGAGTCGGCGATGGCTCCTTGCCGGATTCGCGCTTTATGAGCACCGCGCGGCCGCCGAGCTCACCGCTGATGCCATGTGCCTTGGAGCGCGAGCCGCTCTTGTAGCTGAGGTGGTGGCGCCCGGCGAGCTTGCGCCAGGCATCTTCCATTTCGCAGACGTTGTTGGTGCCGTGCGTGAGTGCCAGCGGCAACACGACGACGAGCACCATCAGGGCCGCGCCGATCCCAACAATCGCGCCGCTATCCATCGCCACCGGCCGCTTGCAGGCGCCTCATGTTCGCCACCGACGCCGCCAGCACGAGCAGAAAAAAAGCGAACCCGGCATTGGGCCACTCTGCCGCCATGATGTGCGTGCCGGTGCCGCCGACCATCACGAAGACCAGCAAGCCACCCCCGTACATGCCCCACTTGGGCACCAGAATCAGCACGCCGCCGACCACTTCCATGACGGCCGTGATCGGCACCATCCAGGCCGGAACGCCCCAGTGGTTGGCAAACTGGTCGTACCACATCTCGAGATTCAACAGCTTACCGACGCCCGACATGATGAAGATGATGGCCAGGAAGATGGTCGCAGCCCAAACGAGAACGTTCTTGAAGTTCATCTCATCTCCTTTTCGGCAAACCAATTCTCCACCAGGATCAACCGCGAAGTAGGGCCGGAGTCTTCCGTGGGCCCACTTCCACGTGCCACGACAACGAAGCGCCGGCCGTCCGCGGCGACGTCGAAGCCGAACGCCGGACCGAACGCGCCGAAGTCGGGCAAGGGGGTCGATACCACGACCTCCGGCGCCGAGAACCTGGGTGGATCGACGGATTCGAGTCTCGCCGACATGATCCCCGCGGCCGTGGCAAAAAAGAGCTCGCTTGCGTCACCGCTCCAGCGCGGGTGGCGACCACCGTTCAGCGACACGACCTCGCGGCCCTGGCCGGCCGGAAAAGGCCGCACGTGAATTTCTCTCTCGCCGCTTTCGTTGGAAACGTAGGCGATCAGCCGACCGTGGGGAGAGATCTCGGGCCCCTCCTCGCGAACGGAGGGAGTTTCCAAGAAGGGCGCGGGCTCCGCGCCGTCGGCACCGAG
>CBDUXW010000155.1:0-7065 GCA_965371275.1 uncultured bacterium
ATCTGGGTAGGCCTGATCGCGGCGGTGGTCGCCATCGTATTGCTGGCGGGCCTCGCCCTGTTCGCGGAATTTTCCGCTCCGGCTGCCGTGCGCGAAATGGTGAGGAGCGCTGCGGCCGATGCCGGTTTCGACCTCGAGGTCGAGCGGTTCCGGATCAGCCCTGTCGGCGGGATCCGCCTGTACGACGTGGTCGCCACTACCGACATTCCGGCCGGCTCGGTGCGTACTACCGTCGCTTCCGTTGTCCTCGAGCATCGCCTTTGGCCCCTGCTGTTCGGCGACATCATTGTCGATCGGCTGCTTATCGAGAGCCCCACCATCGAGGTGGTCACGAACGCCCCCCAGGCCGAGCCGGTGGCCGCGATGGGCGGAGATCTCGCCCGCCGCGTCATCAACGTCGCGTGGCAGCAAGAAGGCAGCGAACCTCTCGAACGCCGCGCCGTAACGGTGCACGCGATTTCGATCGCCGATGGTGTGTTGCTCGTGCATTCGGCGGATGCAGCCGATCCGGGAACGCGGGTGGAGGGACTCAGTGTCGCCCTCGAGGAGGTCCGCATCGACCCGCGGGCGCCCTCCGTGGCCCTCGGTCTGTCGGCGCGAGGCGAGCTCAACGTCGGTATCGTAACGTTCGCGGACCGTACGGCGAGCGGCGGCAGCGCCACGCTGTCGGCGGATGCCGGCGTCTTCCGCGTTTCCGGGCTCACTCTGACGACCACCGACGGCCGCCTCAGCCTCGACGAGCTCGTCATCGACCTGACGCAGGACCCCTATACCTATCGGACTTCGCTCGCGGGCGCTGATCTCGATCTCAACGCCCTCTTGAACGTCACGGGCGAGAGCGCGCTCGGCACCGCGCGACTCGATTTTTCCGGCCACGGCGCGGGGTCGCGCACCGCGGACTTCGTCGGCGCCGGCCGCGTCTACCTCGACGCAGGCAGAGTGCCGGAAATCGCGGCGCTCGAGCAAATTGACGCCTTCCTCACCACCCCCATCGCCGGCCTCGCCTATGCGGCGACGTACATCGACTTCGAGATCGCGGGTGATCGACTGCTCATCGCCCCGTTCGAGATCATCACCGACGTCCTCAAAGTCACGGCGGAGGGAGATGTCGACGCCGACGGGAACATCCAGATGGAGGGCATCATGGCGATGCCGCCGGAGAACGCGCCGTCGATTTCGGGCAATCCGCTCTTCGCCCAACTCGTCGCGGCGCTGATCGACGATGAAGGCTGGATGTCGATCCCGTTGCTTATCGGCGGTACCGTCGACGAACCGGACATCGGCCCCGACTACGACGCGCTGTTCGCCACCGTCAGCGGTGACGGTGGACTCGGTACCATGTTGCAGGGTCTGCTCAGGAACAACAGAAAGAGAGAGAACCGGAAATGAAAAGTATCGTCGCCCTTGCGGCCGCTGGGTTGGTGGTCACCGCCACGGCCGGGCTCCCGGCGAGCCAAACAGCCAACGTCGAGGTCGAGCAGCTCAGTGAGAGCGTTTACCTGTACACCTTCAACGTGCATCGCTCGTTGTTCGTGGTCAGCGATGAAGGCGTCCTGGCCACAGATCCACAGTCACCGGAGGCCGCCCGCCGCTTCGTAGAGGAGATCGGCAAGATCACAGATGCGCCCATTCGCTACCTGGTCTACAGCCACCACCATGGAGATCACGTGTCCGGCGGCAGCGAGTTTCCGGCAAGCGCCACCGTAATCTCCCACCGCAACGCCGTTGCGCATATCGATGCGGGATCGGGAATCCGCGCCGTCGACGAGACCTTCGCGGACGAACGCTCGATCCGCCTCGGCGACATCGAGGTGCGCCTCGTGTACCCGGGACCTTCCGAGACCGATAGCAGCATCATCGTATGGGTTCCGGATGAGGGCGTGGCGTTCATGGTGGACGCGGTGTCGGTACGCACCCTCCCCTGGCAACAAATGACAGGCGCCAACCCGTATTCGTGGATCGAGGCGCTCGAGAAGCTCGACTCCCTGGACTTCGAGGTCCTCGCTCCGGGGCACGGACCGACCGGCACCAAGGAGCATGTCGGCGAGAACATCCAGTACTTCAGGGACCTCACCGCAGCCGTCCAGGCGCGGATCGACCGGGGCGAGAGCCTCGAGCAGATCCAATCGACCCTCGAGCTGCCGCAGTACGCCGAGTGGACCCGCTACGACCAGCACTTCGACCTCAACATCGAGGGCGTTTACCGCGAGCTGACCAAGGACAGCGGCGGCATCAACTGGCCGGCCTTCCGCGGCGCCCTGGCGAGCGGCATCGCCGAAGGCTATCCAACCGCAACCACCTGGGATGTAGAAGCCGGCGACAACGTGCTCTGGAAAACGCCCCTTCCGGGCCTCAGCCACTCCAGTCCGGTCGTCTGGGGCGACCGGGTGTTCGTTACCACCGCGGTGAGCTCCGGCGACAACTCGCTGAGAGTCGGCCTGTATGGTGACATCGACTCGGTGGACGACGACAGCCGGCACACATGGATCGTGTACGCCCTCGACAAGACCAGCGGCGAGATTATCTGGGAGCGCACGGCGCACGCCGGCACTCCGAAGGTCAAGCGCCACACCAAGTCGACCCAGGCCAACACCACCATGGCCACCGACGGTGAGCACGTCGTGGCCTACTTCGGCTCCGAGGGCCTCTACGTTTTCGACATGGACGGCAACGAGGTCTGGCAGAAGGACCTCGGCGTGCTCGATGCCGGCTTCTACGTGGCGCCGGAAGCGCAGTGGGGCGTGGCCTCGTCGCCGATCATCTACGACGGCAAGGTCTTCATCCAGGCCGACGTACAAGACGATTCTTTCATTGCCGCCTTCGACATTTCCGACGGCACCGAGATCTGGCGCACGCCGCGCGACGACGTGCCGACGTGGGGGACGCCGAACGTCTACGACTCGTCATGGGGCAAGCAACTGGTAGTCAACGGCTACCACCACATCGGCGCTTACGACCCCGACTCCGGCGAGGAGCTGTGGCGCCTACGCGGCGGCGGCGACATTCCGGTGCCGACGCCGATCTTCGCCCACGACCTGATTTTCATCACCAACGCCCACGGTCGCATGGCGCCGATTTACGCCATCCGTCCTTCGGCCGAAGGCGATATTTCCCTGGCCGAGGACGCCACGTCGAGCGATAACGTGGCGTGGGCGGTGTTGCGCGGCGGCGGCTACATGGTGACGCCGCTGGTGTACGGCGACTACCTGTACAACCTGCGCAACAACGGCGCGCTCAGCGTGTTCGACGCCCGCACCGGCGAGCGCATGTACCAGGAGCGCCTGGGCAATGGCGGCGGTTTTTCGGCGTCGCCGGTGGCCGCCAACGGCATGGTGTACTTCACCAGCGAAGACGGCGACATCTTCGTCGTCGAGGCAGGGCCCGAGTTCGAGTTGCTGGCCGCCAACGACATGGGCGAGGTGTGCATGGCGACACCGGCCATTTCTGAGGGATTACTGCTGTTCCGCACGCAGGGCCACATCCTGGCGATTGCCGCGCCGCGATGATCGCTTCGCGGCCGCTGACGGCGATCATCTGGGACTACGACGGCACCCTCGTCGACACCCGTGCCAAGAATCTCAACATCACGCGCGCGATCGTCGAGCGCTTCACGGGCGTCGACCCGGACACGATCGAAGCCTTGCAATCACTCGAGGCCTACACCAGCGTCCTGCACCGGTATCACAACTGGCGCCAGCTCTATGTTACGGAGTTCGGCATGAGCGAGAGCGACACCCACGAAGCCGGCAGGCTGTGGACCGAATTTCAGCTCGCCGACGACTCCGTGGCGCCGCTGTACGAAGGCATCGATCATGTCTTACAAGCGCTCAGCGCCCTACCCCACGGCATCGTGTCGATGAACTCGCAGGCCAACATCACGCGCGCGCTCGACAAGATGGGCCTGCTCGAACACTTCGAGGTCATCGTCGGCTACGAGGAGGTCGGCGTGAAGGGTCAGAAGCCCGCCGCCGACGGCGTGCTGCTGTGCCTGGAGAAGCTGACCCGCTTCGCCGCCGGCCACGTCGCCTACGTCGGCGACCACCAGATCGATATTGAATGCGTGCGCAATGCCAACGATGCCTTGGCGGAAGTGGGTCATGACATCAAGGTGTTCGCCATCGGCGCCGCCTACGGAACCGGCACCCAAGACGGCGTGTGGCCGGAAGACCCCGACTACGAGGTCGCGAGCCCGCACGAGCTCGTCGAAATTCTGACGAGCACGTAAGCGACCGACGCGCCGGCGGGCCGGCCTCTCCGAGCACTCTAGAAGATCGCCCGGATACCGATCTGCAGCTGTCGCGGCTGGCCGGCGCCGCTCTGCACCGTGCCGTCGAAGTTGAAGACCAGGCTGGTCGTCTGCGGCTGCAGGACGTTGGCCGTATTGAACAGGTTGAAGACGTCGAGGATGCCTTCGAGCTGTACGCTGCCGACGTCGAAGATCTTCGACAAGCGAAAATCGAGCGACGAAAACTCGTTGGTCTTGCGACCCAGGTTGCGCTGGGTCACCGAGCCGTCAGGGTTGATCCGATCGGCGGGCTCCGCCGCCGGAGCGCCCGTCGAGGTGATCGAGAAGGGCTGCGCCGAACGATAGGAGTAGCGGACGTTGAAGTTCACCTGGTGCGGCAGGATGGTCAGGAAGTAGGCGTTGAACCGGTGCCGCTGGTCGCGGTCGGAATCGCCGAACTCCGCGTCCAGATCGGTGATCTTAGCGTAGCGGAAAAAGAACGGGTCGCGCTCGTTGTCGTCGTCCGACTGGTCGTGCGACAGCGTGTAGTTGACGTTGAACATCCAGTTGTTCGACATCCGCTTGCGGGCTTCGAGCGTCAAGCCGACGTACTCGCTGCGCGCCGTCGACTCGATGACCGTCAGCACGCCGACGCCGTTCGCGTCATCCGGGCTCGTCAGGCCGGTGGCCCATACGGCGCCGAGCAACTCGTCGTTGCGGTTGGTGAAACGCGTCAGGTGCTCGGTCCTGTTGTAGCTGACCTTGGCGGCGAGGGAAACGTCCGGCACGACCTCGCGCTCGTAACCGACGTGAAAGGCGTACGTGTCGGGGTTCTGGAAATTCTTGTCGAACACGAAAATGCCGGGCTGAAACGGATCCCCCGCCTCCTCCTGGGTAATCAGCGACGTATAGGCCGGCGGCGTCGGCAAGATGCCCGCTTCGCCAAGCTCGCTATCGCGAAACAGCGTCTGGCCGCGACTGCCGTCCGTCGAGCGGCTCGACGCCAGATTCAGACCCGGGACCCTCGCGTTGTACACACCGGCCGAAACGCGAACCACCGAAATGCCGTTGCCTTCGGGATCCCACGACAAACCGAATCGCGGCTGGATCATCCCCAGATCCGAAGGGATGGTGCCGTCGCCCGGGAACTCCTGGCCAGCACGCGTTTGGCCGATGAACGGTGCGTAAAAAAGGTCCGGAATCGGCGTGATCAGCGCCGGCTGAATCTGCGATTCCCAGCGCAGCCCGAGGTCCACCGTCATGCGCTCGCTGACGCTCCAGCTATCCTGCACGAAGAAAGCGATCTCGTTTTGGGTGATGTTCTGCGTACCGGCCTCCTCGGCCGAGATGTCGCCGACACCTAGCTGCTGCAGATACAGCAGTACAGGACCCGTAGCTCCGACGCCCGCCGCGCACGAGCCCGTCTGCGACACCGAGCCGTCGGCGCACTCAACGTAGTTCGGATTGGCCAGGTAGTTCAGGAACCCCTCGGTCGAGCTGAAGACGAAGCGGCCGTTGAAGAAGCCCCGGAACGTCTGAAAAGCATTCGTGCGGTTCCACTCACCACCGATCTTCAGCAAGTGGTCGCCCGCCAGCAGCGTCACGTTGTCGGCGAACTGGAAACGCGTGTCGTGGTAGTCGACCGGAATGAAGAAAGGCTCGCCGAAACGATAGCTGTTGGCGAAGTCGAACGCCGTATCCGGCAGCGGTCGATCCTGGCCGATGATGTTCGGGCCGTTGTAGGGACGCGGCCGATCCTCGCGGGCAAATTGGAAACGGAACTCGTTGTACGTCGTATTCGAGAAATTGGTGATCAACGAGCCGCTCAGCGCATGCGACCAGTCCTGCTCGATCGCGTTGGCGCTGGTACCCCACGAATCGACGTCGAACGTGCCGTTTTCGTGCTCCGACCACGTGTAGGCGTAGCGCACCGACAGCCGAGTGTCGGCACTGGCTTGCCAGTCAACCTTCGCCAGACCGACGCGGGCGTCCTGGCTGCGGTCGATCGATGCGTTCTCGTCGGGGCTGCCGAGCGCCGCAAAGGCGTCGACGACCCGCTGCTCGATACGCGACGGATCTTGCTGCTTGTTGGAACGTCGGCGCTGAAAATCGACGGCGCCGAAGAAGAACACTTCGTCCTGCTTGATCGGCCCCCCGAAGGTGAGCCCGACCTGCTGCTGGTCGAAATCTTCCGTCACCACCGTGCCGTCTTCCTTCTCCGGGTCGGACGACAACGAGTCACCTTTCAGAAACATATTGACCGTGCCGTTGTAGCTATTGGTACCCGACTTGGTGATGACGTTCACGAAGCCCGACGAGGAGCGGCCGAACTCCGCCGTCGCACCGTCGGTGACGATGACGAACTCCTGCACGGCGTCGAGGTTGAACGTGAATGTCGGCCGCTGGCCGCCGCGCTGCTCGCCGAAGAACGGGTTGTTGAAGTCGGCGCCGTCGACCGAGATGTTGTTCTGGATACCCTTCTGGCCGTTGACCGTGATCTCGTCGCCGTCCGGGCCCTGTACGATGCCGACACCGGGCGTCAGCTGCATGTAGTTGAGAAAGTTGCGACCGTTGTTGGGCAGGCCTTCGATGGCCTGCTCGGAGAACTTGGTCGAGCCCTCGGGGCGCGTCGTCTCGATCAGCGGCGTTTCCGCCGTGACGGTGACGGTCTCTGTAACCGACGCGACCTCCAACTGCATGACGATGTTGGGGCTCGCACCAACCGTGACGACCAAGCCGGCGCGAACGATCGTGCGAAATCCGGACAGGCTGGCGGTGACCTCGTACGGCCCCAGCGGCAGCAACGGCGCGCGGAAGCTGCCGTTGGCCTGGGCGAACAC
>CBDUXW010000156.1:0-7045 GCA_965371275.1 uncultured bacterium
GTGTGGTTTTCTGTGGTGTGGGAGCGCCGGGCGGCCTTTTTTGCCGGCGGGCGGCGGCCGCCGCCACCGGCACTTATTCGCGGCCGCGTTCGCGCCGGTGCCGACGTTCGAGCACCGACGATCGTACGCAAGATCGATCCGATCTACCCGGAGCTGGCGCTTCGAGCTCGCCTCGAATGCACGGTGACCCTGCAGGCGGTGATCGGTACCGACGGCGCCGTGGTCGACATCGAGGTCCTGCACGGCTGTGGCCTGGGGCTCGACGACTCCGCGGTCGGCGCGGTCGCCGCGTGGCAGTACACCCCGACGCTGTTCAACGGCCGCCCGGTGGAGGTCGTGGTCGTTGTGACGGTGGTCTTCAAATTGAGTTAGGGCCTGCTGACACGTGCCCTAACGGCGGGAGTCTCCCAGATTTTCGCGCCACCAAGCACGCGCGGCCGCCTGCGTCCAGCGTTCCGGCAGGCCGGTTTCGAGGAGCCGCTCGGCGAGCTGCTCGCCGCTGGGCGGCCGGCGACCCGGGTCTTTTTCGAGGCAGCGCATGATGATGTCCTCGAGCGCCTCCGGAATCGGTTGCTCGGTGCGCTGCGACGGCGGCACGACGCTCGAGTTGACGTGCATGGCAACGGTCTCGGCAACCGAGCCGCCCTCGAAGACGAGCCGCCCGGTCAACAACCAATAGCCCACGCAGCCGAGCGCATAGATGTCGCTACGGCCATCGATCTCGATCTCTCCGCACGCCGCCTCCGGCGCCATGAACGAAGGCGTGCCGACGATGAGGTCTTTGCCGGGACCGAAGCTTCTGCTCTTCTCGCGCCGCCGCCGCGACTTTACCAATCCGAAATCAAGAATCTTGACGAAGTCGTAGCGGCGACCCATCTTGCACACGTACACGTTGGCAGGCTTGATGTCACGATGCACCAGGCCGTGGTGGTGAGCTTCGGCGAGCGAGTCGCAGGCTTGCTCCAGGAAATTCGCGACGCGCGCCGGATCGAGCACCCCGAAGTCTTCGACCAAGGATTCGCAATCGCGACCGTCGAGCAACTCCATCACGTAGTACAGGGCGCGCTCCTCGGTAACGCCGAAGTCGTACAGCTCCACGGTGTGCGTCGAGCGCAGCGAAGCGGTGGCCTGGGCTTCGCGCTCGAATGAGCTCAGGAGATCGTGCGTGACGGCGTCGCCGTAGGCCTCGATCATCTCGGGCTTGATCAGCTTGATGGCAGCGGGCCGAACCAGCAGGCGATGCTCAGCCTTCCACACTTCACCCATGCCGCCGGCTCCGATTCGCTCGGTGAGCCGATACTGCCCGAGCCGCTTCGCTTCGAACGCCTCGACTCGCAACGTGTGAATACGCTGCGAGCCCCACGTTGCGGTCATCACGCCGATGGTCAGAAGAATCGCCATGCTGGAGATCTGCGCCGCGGTGGCAGCCCTGAGAAGGAAACGGTCAGCCCCCGGATGGGTCAGCACCAGTGCGAGCAGCACGAGAAAGGGTGTGGCGGCTATGCACATCGTCATCCGCAGGGCGCGCCCCCACGTATTGGGCGCCAGAAACCCGTAGGCGCTCAGCAACGCGAAGTACACCATCGCCGAGAACGCCATCGCCCACAGGGCAGCGGTAGCGTCGCCATCGTCGATCGCGATTCCGGTGTAGTAGTAGCGATCGTAGGCGAACCAGGCGGACACCATCCATACGAGCGCCACTTCGAAAAGGCGGAGCTGCCGCAGCGTCAGGCGGACGTTGCTGCGCAGCAACACTCCCGAGACGCCGTAGAAGATGAGCAACATGACCCGATCGAGAAAAAACGTATCCTCGGTCCACCAACGAAGGTCGCGGGCCGCGAAAAGCAACAGGCCGACGAAGATGACCCAGCACCCGACCTGCAGCCGTCCCCGCAGCAGTTCCTCGGTTTCGGTGGAGATCCGCGGTCCGCTGCCGAGGGCAAACGTGGCGGTGCGCCCACCGCGAGCCGTGCCGGGGAGCGTCAGGACCGCCGAAACAGCACCGGAGCCGGTGTCCCGGCTCATCGGTGAGGCTTCGTGGTCAGCGGCCGACGCCTCGCCGAGACCCAAAGCCAGCAGGCACTGCGGGCACATCCGGCCCGGGGCCCCTGCGGGCAACACGGATCCGCACTGCGGACACAGTTCCGCCACGCCGACGCTCCGATCCAAAGCTAGCAGAGTGCTGAAAGCCTCCCGCGGGAGTTTCTCGGCACCCTCCTACAAGGCGACTGGCTGCTACTTGCGCCCGAATTCTACTCTGTGCGCAACGCCATGACAGGGTCGACACGCGACGCGCGACGCGCCGGAATGTAGGCTGCGAGGAAGGCCACGGCTACCAGGATCGCAGGGACGCCGATGAACGTCACCGGATCGAGCGCGCCGACACCGTACAGCAGCGTGCCCATGAGCCGGGCAACCAGCACCGACAAGCCCAGTCCGACGCCGCTGCCGATCAGCACCAGCTTCATGCCTCCGGCGGTGAGCATCTTGACCATGTCGCCGTACTCGGCGCCGAGCGAAATGCGAATGCCGACCTCGCGGGTGCGCTGCGCCACCGCATAACTGACAACGCCGTACAGGCCGATGCTCGCCAGCACGAGCGTCAACACCGCGAATGCTGTGAGCACGACGGCCGCCAGACGCGCCGGCAACAGTTGAATGCCGATGTGGCGCTCGATGGTCTTGGTTTCGAACACCATGAGCTCCGGATCGAGCTCCCGCCCGGCCACCAGCATGTCGCGAGCCGTCGCCTCGGCGTCACCGCCGGTACGGGCCACGACGGTAACGAACGGTGTGTAATCCTGGCCGAAAGGCAGGTAGACGAACGAACGGGGCACCTCGGCGATGGTGCGGACCTTGGCATCGCTCGCGACCCCGACAATGGTGAGGTCGGGGCGACCGTCACGCGGCTGGCGAAGCACGCGGCCGACCGCCGACTCGCCGGGCCAGAAGCGCTGCTCGAGCGCGGCACTGACGATGGCGACCGGCCTCGAATCGTCTGTGTCTGCGTCGTTGAAGTTGCGGCCGCGCAGGATCCGGATCCCCGTGGCATCGAAGAACTCGGGATCGACGGTGGCCCGGTCGGCAGGGTGGCCGCGGTTTCCTGCCGGCGGCTCGATACCGTCGATGTTGAAGTCCATGAATTGAGTGTTGGTCAGCGTCAGATGCAGGTTGTCGGTGATGCCGACCGAATCAACACCCGGAAGCTGCAAGAAGCGCTCGCGCAGGCCACGAATGAACTGGCGCCCCTGGTCGGCGTTGTAGCGGGTGCCGGGCAAAACGATCGTGAGAACACCGGCCGGCTCGCTGCCAAAGCCCGGGTCAATCGACTGGGTCGCTCGAGCGCTGCGCACGAACAAGCCGGCGGCCACCAGCAAAACGAGGGAAAAGGCGACCTGCGACACGACGAGCGTGTTGCGCAGCGACACACGGCGCGGCCGATTCGCTCCCGAGCCGCCCTCCTTCAGCGTCGACGCCACATCACCCCGGCTGCCCTGCAACGCCGGAGCGACGCCGAACAGCAACCCGGCCGCTACCGACACAGCGAGGCTGAAGGTCAGCACGGCGAGGTCGGGGGTGACGTCCACAGTCAACGGCAGCGGTAACGGCAGGTCGACGGCAAACAGCAACTTCAACAGCCACACCGACACCACCACCCCCGCGACCCCGCCCAGCGACGACAGCAGGACGGTTTCGGTAAGCAGTTGGCCGACGATGGCACGTCGCGTCGCACCCAAAGCCAGCCGTAGAGCGATCTCCTTCTGCCGATCCATCGCCCGGGCGAGCAAGAAGCTCGCCAAGTTGGCGCAGGCCACCATGAGAACCAGTCCGACCAGCACCATGAATATGCCGGCCGCCGGCACCAGGAAGCGATCGATCGGCGGCCACATGATGATGTCGTTGCTGGCGTACAGCAGGAAGGCGTTGTCCGCCTCCCAATAGTCCGGATAGCTTTGCCGCAGGTCGGCGGCAATCGTATCGAGCCGGCCCTGAGCCTGCTGCATTGTGACGCCGTCGCGGAGTCGCCCCTTGCCGAACAGCCAGCCGGAACCACGTTGCTCGAGCCGGTCGCTGAGCCCCGGCTGCAGTTGATTGATCATCATGATCGGCAGAAACAGCTCGGGATTCAGGGACCGCATGTTGCCCGTGTACCACTCCGGAGCAACGCCGACGACCTCGTACTCCATGCCGTTGATGCGCAGCTGCTCACCGACCGCGCCTTGGTCACCCCCGAAGGCTCGCTGCCAGTAACCGTAGCTGAGAACGACCACCGGATGAGCGCCCTGGGCGACGTCGTCGTCGGGGCCCAGAAGCCTGCCGATCTCAGGCTGCACGCCGAGCAGCGGGAAATATTGTCCTGAAACCACCTCCACCGGGGCAGCCTCGACGCCGTCGCCGCGGTCGATCGACGGAAACGAGTAACCGCTTACGGAAATGGCCTCGAAGACGTCGGCGGAGTTGTCGCGGACGTCGCGAAAGTTCGGGTACGAGAAGATGTTGTACTGGAAGTCTCGGGCGCTAGTGTAGATCTCCACCAGCTCCTCCGGCGACTCCACCGGCATGTCGCGGAGAATCGCGGCGTTGACCAGGCTGAAGATCGCCGTGTTGGCGCCGATGCCGACGGCCAGCGAAACGATGGCGGTGGCCGTGAAGCCGGGGCTCTGCCGCATGCGACGTGCCGCGTAGCGCAGATTGCGCCACAGGGCAGCGGCCGGCATGTCCCGGCGGCTGACGAGCTGATCGGCACGGGCGCGGTCGGCCCGCGGCTTGCTGCGCCCGATGAGATCGGCGGCAACGTCGTCGCGGCCGAACGAGCTCAGCAGCTCATCGACCGAGCGCCCGGCGGCCTGCCCGTCTTCGAAGTGAGCGACGAGCTCGCGGGCAACATCCACAGCGCGGGCGCCTTCCAGCTTGCTGGTTTCGAGTACGGAGCGAATGCGGTCGCACACCACGCCCGGCAGGGATGATCCGGTCAGGATTTTCTCGACGTCTTGCATCTCGATGCCTCGCTTTCGCCCGCTAGTTGTCGCTGCCCGGCGAAACCACGCCGAGACCTTCCATGGCGCCGACCAGCTGCTGCCACTGCTCACGATGAGACTCGAGCCAGCTCATGCCTTTTGCGGTCAGCCCGTAGTATTTGCGCTTGCGGCCGTTGTCCGCGGTGCTCCAGCGGCTTTTCACGAGGCGCTTGGCCTCGAGGTTGTAAAGCAACGGATAGAGCGTCGACTGCCCCATCGCCAGCACGCCGTCGGTCTGCTGCGACAGCGCCTCGACGAGCTCGTAGCCGTACATCTCGCGTCGCTCGAGCAGCTGCAATACCGCCAGCGGCCCGGCGCCACGCATCAATTCACGTTCGATTCGCATCTTCTCTCCGGTGGTAGGCCGGCCTTGCCTGGGCACCGCGACACTGCGGCCTCGGCTGCCTCCTCACACATACTATGTACGACATAGTAAAGGGGAAGTTTCCGCCAAGTATAAGAATCGCCTCGAACCGCTGTGGGGTAACGGTTTGCTGCGTCCGACAGGCCGCGTGACGGCGCACATGGTCGTCAAGCTCGGGGCGTGCTACTGGCGTGTCGCCTGAATGCAGGTATATTCATCGGCTCGGACGAGAGGGTAGAAAGCTAACGCGTTCGAACCGCACGTCGGGCGAACTCTGCACACTTTCACCGACGAGACGAAAGGTCACCGTACTGACCCGCGGCCGGGTCAAGCTCTCGGGGATCGCGATCGTGTAGTCTCGATATTCCGTGCTTTCAGGCGGGCTCCATCCTCCGATGACACGGCCATCAACGTCTACCTGGATCGTCGCCCCGGAGCCGTGCGTTAACGAAAGTCGCGCGACTAACTCCGTGGCCTCGTGCGGCAGCGAAACAAACACCACGCCCTGCCTCGCACTGAGCGCGGCGAACGACACCTCTGCGGAGGCGCCGGCCTCGCTCGCTCCGGGGAGAGACCAGCCGGGACCCACGTGTCCACTGGCTTGCTCTGTACCTACCTCGATCACCGCGGTGCTGAGGTCGGCGTCCGGCGGCATCATCGATCGCTCGTAGCTCCAACCGTCGGCGTCCAACGTGCCGTGCTCGATGGACAACAGATCCATTCGCTCCAGATAGCCCTCGATGAAACGCTGAGAAACATCGTACGACGCATGAGTGCGCAGGCGGGCCTCGCCGGCCTGCAAGGAGAACATCGACAGCCCCGCGACATTGTGGGATATGCCGAGAAGTCCAAGCACGGTTGCGCGCAGGTCGGTCTGTGTGGTCGGTGCCTCCGAGATGACCAACGGCCCCCTGCTGCCCGGTGGCTTGATGAGCATGACGGCCTTGGCCATGCCGGCGATCGACTCGAGACCAGGCGTAGACGGCCCGCGGCCCTTCGCCAGGCTGACGCTCTCGCCGACGAATCCGCGCGGCGTCAGTGAGGTGCCGTGGTCGGACGAAACGATGATCAAACTGCTGTCGTAGATACCGAGCGCCCTGAGTCGGTCGAGAAAGTCCACGACCAGTCGCACGGCGCAGCGCGATTGCTCTAGGTACACCTCGCGCGAGATCGGCGTGAGACCGATGAACGAACAATCACCCGCGACAACGATCGGGCGATGTGGCAGTCCGAGGTGCAAGAGCTTGTATGCGGGCCGCTCACGGCCCACCGACATTGTCTCTGTGAAGTGGGCGAGGAATGCCGCCGAGTTGCTCGAATCGTGGCGACGCTCCGAGGCCAACGATCCTTCACTCTCCCGCCAGAAGATGCCCCCGAACCATTCCGGCGATGCCGACAGCCGGACCTTGAGCAGGTGCGGTGCATGCCGAAATACCGACAGCTCGATGAGCTGCCGGGCGCTGAACTTGCGGTAGTCGACCCAGCTCACAAAGGGTCGTCGAATGGTGAATCGAGCGCCATCGCGGCCCGACGATGAAGCATCCGTCGTGCTCCACTCGCGCAATGCGCGCGGGAGCATGGAGACCACATCGACCACATATCCCTGCTCCTCGACATCCTCGCCAATCGCACCCACATACACATAGGCGGTCGCAGGCGTGTA
>CBDUXW010000157.1:0-6986 GCA_965371275.1 uncultured bacterium
GGTGAGGACCGTCATGTTCGAGTGCAGGATGGAGTCCAGCGTCGACATGGCCGCCGCGGTAGCGCCGGCGAGCACCAGCCCGGTCAGCAGCGGCGGCGCGTGCTCGATGAGCATGAGGGGGAAGATTCGGTCGGGTATCTCGAGGCCCGGCATCACGAGCGCCCCGCCCAGGCCGACGAGCGCCGCCGGGATGTACAGCGTCATCAGGTAGATGGGCGTCGTTGCGCCGAGCCATTTGATGACGCGGCCCGAAGTGGCGGTGTAGTAGCGGATCATGATGTGGGGCTGCAAGACGATGCCGAAGGACAGGGCGATCGTCATCCCAAACCACATACCCGGACCGAAGAAGCCCTCGGGTCCGGGAAGGGTGAGTAAGTCGGGGCGTTCCTCCGCGACCCTGCGCCACAATGCGAGAGGTCCCCCGAAGAGCTTGTAGGTGAGCACGAGAGCGCCGATCCAGACCGCGGCATACATCCAGATACCCTGTACGACATCGGTCCAGTAGACGGCGCGTAGGCCGCCCAACGCGAGGTACGAGGCGGCCACGACAAGAAGGATCAAAGTGCCGATCTCGAACGGAATTCGATCGCCCGAGGCCGCCGAAAGGATGTAGCCGAGGCCCTGAGCCTGAACCTGGATGTACAGGATGGTGAACAGCACGGAAACAATCGCGACGACGACGCGCACGGCGTCGCTCTCGTAGAAGTCGGCCAGCAGATCCGCCGGGGTCACGTAGCCGAAGCGCTTGCCGAGCGCCCAGATGCGGCTGCCGAGGACGTAGGTAATCGCGCCGACGAGAATCGTCCAGGTCCCGGCGTCCCAGAAACCGATCCCGTGCGTGTAGAAGAATCCTCCCGAGCCCAGAAAAGCGAAGGCGGAGTGATAGGTGGCGACGACGGTCAGATACAAGACCACGAAGCCTGCCTTGCGGCCGTAAAGCAGGAAATCTTCCAGATCGCCGCTCATGCGCCGGTTGGCGACGACGCCCAGCACGAGCGTGAATGCGAGGTAGACGAAGATCAGCGTGGTGGCGATGACCCAGGATTCCATTCAGTGCTCCGCGCCTGTGGATCGCGGCATCACAGGCCGCGCCGCTGTACCCACAACAAGACGCCGATCATCGCCACGTAGATCGTGAGTAGGTAGGCGTACAGGAAGGGGACGCCGAGGATCCAGGGCTCCACCCGGTTGGCGAAGCCGTGGACGATCGGCGGTTGGGCCAGCGCCAGCAGGCCGAGGAAGGCAATCACCGCGATCCAGCCGTCACGGCTGCGGGGTCGGTAGTGGCTGCGCGGAACGGGCATCAGCGCCGACCCGGCGGCGTTGCCTCGCCGTCTGGCTCACGCGGTTTCGCGGGCCGCGGCCGTGTTACCCGAAACGTCATCGAATCGCCGGCGGCGTGCTTGTCACGATCGATGACGTGATTGCCTTCGAGCAGGTATTCCAACAGGGCCTTGTCCCACTCCAGCCCGCCGCCGGCGACCAACTGCAGCCACTCGCCGGAGGCGGTTTCGTCGGGCACCTCCACGGTTCCCGACCACACGGTCACCTTGGGATTGGACATCGGGCCGTTGCGGCCCGTCCCCCCCTTGATGGGCGTGTAGATGAGCACGTCATCGGTAAAATCGAGCTTGAAGGCGTCGGGGTCCCAGGCGTAACCGTAGCGCCGATAACGGTCGTAGGCACGCGCGTTGAGGGCCCGAATGCCGCCGTCGGCATTGATCTTCTCGGTGATCCGGTCGCGGATCTCGAACGCCGCATCCTTGTGGTCCGGGTAGCGAGGGTCGTCGAGGTAGCTGAATCCGGGCATGAACCAGCCGCGCATGCCCCACCAACCACGCGACTCCGTGGCCCGCGTGCGCACCCAACCGGCGTATTCCGAAAATATCTGAACCCACTCGTGCGATGGGTAACCGTGCGGGTTCAGGAAAATGTCGGGTAACCACGTGCTCCACAGCTTGGGGCGCACGTTGGTTTCCGGATAGATCGGATCCGGGCGCCCTTGCCCGGACGTCACATCGACGCCCAAGGAGCCGAGGTAGCCGGCGTGCAGCATGTGATTCGGTGTGATCTGGTGGAGGTCGTAGGCGAGCTGCGCGCCGTCGGCATTGGTGATCGGGTGGATGACGATGTTGACCTTGTCGAGGACGTCGGCGTACTCCGGGTCGGTGAGCACGAGCTCGGCGAGCTTCAGCACGTGGCTGGTCGAGGAAACCTCGTTGGCGTGCTGGCGAGCCGAGTACACCACCGTTGGCTTGAGGGTCGTGGCCTTCGCCTGCGACCAGTGCGTGGCCGCCAACGGCGCCATCATGTCGAGCGCCCAGATCGGCTTCCCCAGGTAGCTCTCGCCCACCTGGTAGGCAGTCGCCTCGGGCCATGTTTGCATCGTTGCCAGCACGCTGTAGGCCTCGCTCGGTGGCATCGGCGTATCCCACTGCACGAGCGGGCCGGCGCGCCAGTCTTCGGTGTCCGGCAGCCAGGCCGTGATGTCGGGGTAGGGGGCCGCAGACCCGTTGGCCGGCAGGGAAACCGTGAATTCCGTCTCGGCAGCGCGCTCGTGTTCCCAGCCGATCGTCAGATCGACGCGTCCGAGGCCCGCGAAGGCGAGCGACGACCGATACAAGCCGGCGTCTCGCAATGCACCGATGTTGGCCAGTATGGACCTGGTCTGCGCGGCGTTGGTGATCCGGGCATCGATGTTTCGCGTCGACGTGCGGCGGGCGAATTCGGCGCGGCGATCGCTTTCGAAGTCGACCTTCACGTAAAAGCCCAGGTGATCGAGCCCGGGTTGGCCGGCGATCACCGAGGCGTCCAGCGCCTTGGGGCGATCGAGCGTGACCTTGGGGATATTGCGGGTCAGTGTCTGCGGCGCCTTGCCGCGCTCGGTGTACTCGACCACAACCATCGGCCGGGCGGCGCCGAAGCCCGTGAAGGTGATCTTGGCACGGCCGGCCCGGCCGTCGGCCTTGGGGCGTACGACCGGAATCACCCGTCCCGGGTAGTTGAGCGGTTGGCCGCGGGACAGGCGCCCGAGAACGTCGAAGAAATGTAGCGTGGCGAAGTAGATTTCCTCGTGCAGCGCCTCCATCGACGCCACTTGCTCCTGGTCGACGCCGATCTGGTAATCGGGCTCGCTGAGCGTCACGTCAACGCGCAACTCGCCGAAATGCGGGGCGTCCTCCGCCTGCGGCTTGCCGTCGCCATTGCGCATCACGTAGTCGTAAATGCGCATCAGTGTGTCGCTCTGAAAGTAATCCCAGAAGCGCTCGAGATCGGTGATGATGCGTTCCTCGATGATGGTGCGGCCGTCGACGTCGGCGTGAATCCAGCCGGTGGTGACGCGCGCTTGCTCGTAATCGGGGAAACGGTCGAAGTACGGCCGCAGTACCCAGCGTGGCTCGAACGTCTCGCGCAAAATTTCGTTGCCGCCCGGCGCCGTGGCGATGACCTCGTAGGCGGGGGAATCTGGGGGCATTTTCTCGAAGACGATGTGTTCGAGGTCCAGACCCATATCGCGCGCCAGAACCTCGTCGATCGGGAAGATCTCCAGCAACCAGCGTGTCGGTGTGTACATTGCTTGCTGCGGCCAACCTTGCGGGGCGCCGATCTCGGCGAAGCGGATCCGGACTTCCTGGACCTCCTGCCCGGTGAGCGCCGGGCGCACGGCGTCATAGAGCCAGCTATAGCCCTGCTTGTAGGCCGACAGCACGCGAACCGAGGTGGCGGCGGGGTCGGCGCCGGCCTCCAGGATCGCGGCACGGGCCTGGTCGGCGATGGCGGTGCGGATTTCCGGCGGCTCACTGAGGCCGACGTCGAGCGAGACGGCCGCGCCGCGGCTGACGGCAGGCAGCACCGTGGCCCGAAAATGACTCCAGAACTCGTCGACCTCCGAGTCGATGACGATGTCGTCGTCGATCAACAGCTCGCCGTCCTGTACGTCGATGTTGCCGACGCTGACTGTGACATCGTCGGCGGTGATCAGCTCGGCGACCCGCGCCGACAGGAATTCTTCGAATCCCGGATCCGCCTTCTCGACGAACACTTTCACCGCAGCAGACTCGAGGTCGAGGCCGTTGAGCCGGGTGGCTATCGTGTCGAGCTTGTAGAGCGCCGTCCCGGCCTGTCCGACCGGCGAGCGGCTCGAGGCGGCTCGCCACAGCGCTTCTTCGACGTCCTCGACGGTGGCGCGGTCCTTGCCGCGATCCCAGAGGTGTGGAAAACGCTCCGCCATCTGTCGCAGCGCCCGATCCAAGCCGTCGGTGTCGCCACCGAGCACGAGGACGGCGGTCTTGTCGCCGAAGGCCTCCGGGACCACCTTGATCCAACCTTCGCCGGGAGCGAGGTCGGGCAGCTCCACGTCGCTGTCTTCGGCGTCGACCAACTCGGCGATGAGCGGGTGAGTGCTGCCGATGAGCACCAGCGGCGGCTCGTCCGCCGGACTGCCGATGGCATCGGGCTCCCGGGCGATGGGTATCGTCACCCCCGCGGCCTCGAGGCCGAGGCGGGCGGCCAGATCGACGCTGACGGCGGATTCGTCGGCGGCGGCGCTCAACAGCACGTCGACGCGATCCGGTATCAGGTTGCCGTCGGCATCGCCGAAGAAACCCTGGTTGGTGAAGAGGTTCGACAAATCGAGATCGTCCTTGGTACCACCGCCGGCGCGCCTCCCCGGCGCGTCCACCGGCTCGGTGTCGTTCGCCACCCACACGATGCGCGGATCACCGCCCGGTTCGTTAATCTCGATGCGCAGGAGCCGAAGGCCGTCGTATCGCAATCCAGGGAATGTCGGCGTCGTCTCCGGCTCGCCTTCCGTTGCAGGTGCGTCGCCGGGATCGGTCGGCTCTTCCGCCGGTGGCGGGGGATTGTCACGCGCGTCGGTCAGCGCGGTCGCGGCAGTGGACGCGGATCCGTCCGCCACAGAAACGCTGACGTCGAGACGGTCGATGCCGTTCTGTGTCGCCTCAACGAGCAAGCGCTGCACGGCGACGGCGTCGGGCTCGATACCGGCGGCGCGTAGAACGACTCTCACGTCACGCGCCACATCGGACAACGTAGCGCCCTCCGGATTCCAGATATGAGGCAGGCGGGCGGCGAACACCATGGCCGCAGCCTGCGTACCGGCGTCGTCGCCGCCGGCGAGCACCACGGTCCGTGGTGCGCCGTCGACCAGTGCTACGGTGCCGCGCCCGGGTTCCAACTCGCCCCCCAAGTCGGTGGCGGAAATTCGGGCGCCGAGTCGAGACAAGCTGCCGAGGCCGATGGCGATGATCGGCGCATCGGTGTCCGGGACGCCGTCGCCGACGCGCTGCAGGGGCAGGTCGAGGGCCGCGGCCTCATAGCCGAGTCGCGCCGCTACGTTGGCCGCCGCGGCGACCTCGGAGTCGGTGGGTACCGGTGGCAAAGCCAATCGTGCCGTGACGCTGTCGAGGTGGCCGTCACCGTTCCCGTCGTCCAGCACGAAGCCGGCATCGTAGACCGTCTCGAGGCCGCCGCCGGCCGCCTGGCCCGAGCCGCCGGGTTGGGGAACACGCGGACTGCCGGGCGCAGCCGCGGCCATGAGCACCACGGTGGAAAGGGCGATTGCCGGGAGGCGGCGGGGACGATATCGAGGCATGCGATTTTCCGTATGCTGTCAGGAGCGGTTGATCGGTTGCATATCTTTATCACAACTTCGGTTGCACAAAAGACAGTGCAGTTCGCTAGAGGGCACTAAGGGCGCGCCGCCCGCTTTCTCCACAGTGAGTTTTGCACAAGCTTTTCCACGTGTTCAGTGGAGCTTGGGTTCACCGAGTGAGTCCAGCAGCATGTGCACGACGGTTCGGTTCGCCGGCGGGACGTCGTACTCGTGCAGCTCGCGCAACGGGATCCAGTCGACGGCGCGATGAACGATGGGCTGCGGAACGCCCTCGATGGAAACCTCGTAGAAACGAATGCGGACGCTCTTCTCCGGGTAGTGGTGACGGACGTCGGCGAGCAAGGTCCCGATCGTCGAGTCGACACCGACCTCCTCACGCAGCTCGCGTCGCAGCGCCTCGGGAGGCGACTCGCCGGGATCGATCTTGCCGCCCGGAAACTCCCACAGCAGCGGCAGGTGCGGGCCGTCGGCTCTTTGGCACAGCAACACGTGCTCATCGACGACGGCCACCGCGGCGACCACTTCGATGAACGAGCGTGTTTCCATCATGTGAGTGGTGGGGAGGGGCGGGCGGCCTGTGATTCAGGAGGAGGTGTCGAGCTTGCGCTGGGTGCCCTCGATGCGCTCGAACGCTTGCTCGAGCTTGTCCGCATGGGCGCGAGCGCCTCCCAGGTAGAGCTCTGCTTCTTGCTGGCGCTGCTTGCCGTCTGCGACCAATTCGAGGTTTTCCTGGATGACCCGCAGCCAACGCACGCCGTCCGCTACGGCGGCTTGAATCAATCGGGACGCAGCCCCGGAACGCTCGGCGGCGAGCTCGCGGGTGGCAAGCGCGGCCATGAGCTGCTGGCGAAAGTGCATCCCGGTGAACGCCGCGAACACGAGAGCCGCAAGGCCGATGGTCTCCCAGGGCAGCGGCGCGATTCCGGACAATCGAGCGATCACGCCGCGGTTGACGTTCGAGGTCGAGACGGCGACAGCCGCCGTCACGCCGAGAGCCAGCCAGCCGTAGTGTCGAAGTTGGGTCACGAGTGCCTCCGGGTTGGCATGGGGCTGGCGGCTCGCCTGCCGACAGCAACGGAGTCCATTATAGTTTCATGGTCCCCACGGGCGTCGCCACGCCAACGCTGGTGTCACCCAGTTTGAGAAATCCATCACACTTTCACCATGGCCTGGTAGCAGTCCGTGGTGAAAGTGTGATGGGTCTGGTTGAGACGAAGAGGGGGCGGATGCGAGGCGCTGTGACGACGGCGATGCGTGACGCATCGTGGAGGAGTAGCAACGCCGCAGATGCCCCCTCTTCGTCTCAACCCCTTGGGCGCGCGCGTCTTGCAGCCGACGGCGGCGTCGCGCC
>CBDUXW010000158.1:0-6963 GCA_965371275.1 uncultured bacterium
ACCTGGGCCGGGCGCAGTTCGAATCCGACATCTGGTTGCTCGAGATCCGCTAGCCCTCAGCGGGCGTGGCAATAACGGATACCGGGCGCGTGCAATCGAACCCGGTCGGGCGCCGCCGACATCTTCACTGAGCCCGTCTGCCGCGGAACCGAAACGCTCCCTCGATGGTGTCGACGCCGGAGGGCGTTCAACAGACACGCGAGTCCCTTTTCTCTATTCGTCATCGACGGTAGGCTAGGTTGTGCTTATTTCTAGGTTCGATTTCCCTTCATCGGCACCAACTCTGGTGGCCACCGCTCTCACGACGGTGGCCGTTCTCATGGCCGCGAGCTCGCCGGCACTCGCCGCACCGCCGGGCCAATCGACCAACGGCGCCCGACAGAGCCGGGCAGGCGACGAACAGCGCGACGCCGGGGTCGGCGCTGCCGGCGCGGCTGATGCCGCGCTGGCGATCACCGAGGCCGACCGCCTCTTTCATGTGGTCGCCACCCGAACCGCGGCGGCGCCGCTCATCGACGCCCGCCTCGATGACGAAGCCTGGGTCGCGGCGAGGATTCTCACCGACTTCGTGCAGGCAACCCCCGACGAAGGAGCACCCGCCTCGCAACGCACCGAAGTGCGCGTGGTGTTCGACGACGACAACGTTTATATCGCTGCGGTCCTGTACGAGACCGACCCGGGGGCGATCATCGCCAACGTATTGAAGCGCGACCAACAGCACACCAACAACGACTCGTTCACGGTCACGCTCGACACCTACCACGACCACCGCAACGGTTTTTACTTCGAGACCAACGCGATGGGCGCCAAGCTCGAGGCCCAGATCATCGGCGAGGGTGGCACCAGCATGGTTGCCAGGATCCTCGGCGAGGGTTTCAACCCCGACTGGGACGCCGTCTGGGACGTCGAAGCGACGATTACCGACGAGGGCTGGATCGTCGAGATCGCCATTCCCTTCTGGTCGTTGCGCTTCACGCCGGATGAGATGGATGCCTGGGGCATCAACTTTCGCCGCACCGTCCGACGCCGCAGCGAGCAGTCGTACTGGGCGCCCATACCTCGCCAGTACGACGCCACGCGCCTGTCGCTGTCGGGCATGGTCACCGGACTGCAGGCGCCGCGCTCACGCAACTTACAGATCAAGCCGTACGCGCTCGGCAACGCTGGCAAAGCCGTCAACGACGTCGCGTCGGGGGCCGGCGGATTCGAGTACGACAACGACCTCGGCGGCCAGCTCGGACTCGATCTGAAGTGGGGCATCACGCCCAACATGACCCTCGACGGCACTGTTAATCCCGACTTCGCTCAGGTCGAGGCCGACTCTCAGCAAGTAAACCTCACCCGCTTCTCTCTCTTTTTTCCGGAGAAGCGTGAGTTCTTTCTGGAAAACGCCGGACTGTTCGACTTCGGTACCGGCGCCGGCCTCAGCCGCGCCGGCACCGGCGGCAGCATGGTCGGCTTTCACTCGCGGCGCATCGGCATATCCGAGACCAACGAGGAGATACCGCTGTACGGTGGCGCCCGGTTGACCGGCAAGATCGGCCGCTGGTCGATTGGCGGCTTGTCGATGCAGAGTCAGCCGACCGACGAGCTATCGGCGGAGAACTACACGGTGGCTCGCGTTCGTCGCGACCTCGGCGAACGCTCCAACGTCGGTGTGTTGTTCACCAATCGCCAAGTAACCGGCGACGACTACAACCGCGAGCTCGGCGTCGACGGCCGCTGGGCGATCAACTCGCAAACCACGATCGACGCCTGGTGGATGAAAACCGAAACCCCCGGGCTCGAGGGCGAGGATGCGGCCGGGCAGGTGCGCTTCGACTGGGGCACACCGCTGTGGCAAGTCGACGGCAGCATTTTGCAAGTGGGCAAGAATTACAATCCCGAGCTCGGCTTCGTCAACCGCACGGATATCCGGTCGACCACGGGCACGGTGCACTGGACGCCGTACCCGGACTGGCCCGGAATTCGCAACTTCAGCCCGCATGCCAATCTGTTCTACACCACCGACACCGACGGCCGGCTGCTCAGCCGCTTCCTGCACCTCGACTGGGACACCTTCCTCACTCGCGGCGACAAGCTCAGCGTCGCCTATAACCGCCGCTTCGAGCACAACGACCTGCCCTTCGAGATTGCGCCCGACGTGATCATTCCGATCGGCGATTACAGCTACAACGACGTCGAGATCGAGTTGGCATCCGATCCGAGCCGTGTCCTTTCGGCCAACCTCAAGTACAGGTTCGGCAGCTTCTGGAGCGGCGACGCCGATCGGGTGGACCTCGGTTTCGCGGGCCGCATCGGCGCCCGTTTCGATGCCGGCGTGACCTGGGTTCATAACGATGTGAAGTTGCCGGAGGGCGCGTTCATAACCGACCTGGCGATCACGCGGCTGAACTTCGACTTCAGCACCACCATGTCGCTCGCCGGGCTAATCCAATACAACAGCCAGGCCGATCAAGCGCTCGTCAACATCCGCCTGCGCTTTATCTACCAGCCGCTCAGCGACATTTTCGTGGTCTACAACGAGCGCCGGGTGGCTGAAGACTCTGATCTGATCGACCGCGCCATCATCTTCAAGATCACTCGCCTGATGCGCTTCTAGCAAGAAGCGATCGGCGCGCGCGGACTTCGACATCCCCTTGACCCCTAGTAACGCGAGGGGTAGTATCACGAGCTATGAAACCCGAAGTGCTGAAAGGACATCTTGAGTTGTTGCTGTTGGCCACGGTTTCGTCGGGCGCCACGCATGGCTACGCCATCATCAAGGCCATGCGCGAGCGTAGCGGCGAGCTGCTGAATCTACGCGACGGAACGCTCTACCCCGCCCTGCATCGTCTGGAATCGGCCGGTCTCCTCGAGAGCGGCTGGTCGAGCGACAGCGGCCGCCGTAAGCGTGTGTACGAGCTCACGCCTGTCGGCCGCGAAACGCTCGAGCAGGCACGCTCGGAGTGGGGCGAGTTCACCCGCGCCGTCGACTCGATCATCGAGTGGGCGTAAGCCCGGCATCCGTGCCGCCATGCGAGCAATCGAGCAATATCTGAGCGACCTGCGCCGCGAGCTCGTGGTGCAGTTTCGCAGCGCCGACATCGACCGCATCGTCGAGGAGGTCGAGGCTTTCCTCCTCGAGGCGATGGAAGAGTCGCAGGCGACGAGCGACTCGGAGATCGAACAGATCATCGTCGACTTCGGCTCGGCCGCCGATGTAGGTCGCGCCTATCGGCGCTCCGGTATTCGGCGGCTCGGCCTCGATGCCGCCGCATCGCAGTCGCAACCCACGAAGGCAGCGCTGGATCTCTCTCGAACCCCGGCTCCCCGGCCCCAACTCATGGATCTCATCAATCTCGGTCACATCTTTCGCAATCTCATCCGCAAGCCGTCGTTCACACTCGTCACCGTGGCGACTCTGGCGATCGGCATCGGCGCCAACGCGGTGATTCTCAGCGTCGTGAACGGCGTGTTGTTGCAGCCGTTGCCCTTTCCCGACGCCGACCGCTTGATCCGCGTGTACCACTCGGCGCCCGGCATGAACATCGACCGCGACGACATCGGCCTGTCGATCAGGACTTACTTCTTCTTCCGCGACAGCGGCGTCCTCGAGGATCTGGCAATTTTCAGCCGGGGCAACGCCAACCTCAGCGGCGGCGACAGCCCGCAACGCGTCGAATCGATATCCGTATCGCACTCGTATTTCGACACGCTCGGCGTACCGCCGGCCTTGGGCCGCACGTTCAACGTCGACGACGAGGCAGCAGACGCGGCGTCGGTGATCATTCTCAGCGATGCTCTGTGGCGCGGTAATTTCGGCTCCCGCCCGGACGTCATCGGCGAGAGACTACTGATGGACGGCGAGCAGGTCGAAATCGTCGGCGTCATGCCGGAGAGCCTGAAATTTCCCGACGCGGATCCACGACTCTACGAACCGATGACGCTGGTTCGCGACCGGCAACAGCTCGGCTCGCTGGGCACGGCGTCGATCGGCCGGCTGCCCGCGGGCTTGACCGCCGAGGCGGCGGGCGCCCAATTGGCCGCCCGCATCGAGAACCTCACCGAAGTGTTTCCCGACGAGCCGGCGGCACCGATCCTCGCCCAGCTCGGCCTTACCGCTCACGCCATCGATCTGCGCAACTTCATCGTCGGCGATGCCGAGCGCATGCTGTGGGTTCTCATGGGAAGCGTCGGGTTCGTGCTGATGATCGCCTGTGCCAACGTCGCCAACGTGTTCCTGGTGCGCGCCGAAGGCCGGGAGCGGGAAATGGCGATTCGCTCGGCGATGGGCGCCAGCCGCGGCCGCCTGGCCGTCGGGCTGCTTGCCGAGAGCGCCGTGCTCGGGCTCGTGGCTGGAGGGGTCGGCTTGCTGCTTGCGTTCGCCGGCGTCCGCGCCCTGGTGCGCTGGGGGCCACAGCAGGTACCGCGGCTCGAAGAAATCGGCATCGACGGCACCGTGCTCGGCCTCACCGTTCTGGTATCGCTCGTTGCCGGGCTGCTCTTCGGTGTCATTCCCGCGCTGCGCTACAACATGAGCTGGCTCGGCGGCGCGCTCAAAGAAGGCGGCCGTGCCAACACGGCGGGCCGCTCGCGCTTCCGGGTGCGCGGCATGCTGGTCGGCGCCCAGGTGGCCCTGGTGCTCATCCTCCTGGTCGGCTCCGGTCTCATGGTCCGCAGCCTGAGCTCGCTGTCGGCATTGGATCCGGGTTTCGACACCGACTCCTTGCTGACCTTCCAGGTGATGCTGAACCCGCGCGACTACGAAGGCGAGCAGGCTCCTGCCGCGTTCATCCAGCGCGTCGTCGACGAGATCGGCGACATGCCCGGTGTCGAGGCCGTGGCTGCGACGAGCCGCTTGCCGTTGGCCGGCGGCGTGTCGGGCACCGGCCTGTTTGTCGAGGAATTTCCGCTGGACGAGGATGAATCGATTCCGATCTATTACTTCAAGTACGCGGCACCGGGTTATTTCGAAGCCATGGGAACGTCGCTGGTCGCCGGACGAACCTTTGTTCGCGCCGATCACGAGGACCAACGCCCCTCGGTCATCGTGAACGAGAGCCTCGCGCGGCTGTACTGGCCCGACGGAAATGCCGTAGGCAAGCGGGTCCAGCAAGGAGGGGGCGGCGACCCGAATCCGGATACTTGGTACACGATCGTCGGCGTGGTCGGAGATGTGCGCGGCATACCACTCGAAGACGACCCCCTGGCGATGATGTACTACCCCCTCATGGCCCAGAAATTGACGGACGACGACGGTAACCGCGTGTCGCAATACTGGGAGGTGCGCAATCCGCAGTTCGCCGTGCGTACGACCGGCAACCCGACGGCGCTCACCCAGCCAATCCGAGAGCGCATCTGGAGCATCGACCCCAACCTGCCGATCGCCCGCGTGCAGACGATGAGCGAGTACGTCGATCAAGCCATGGCGCAGAAGTCGTTCGCCATGGTGTTGCTGCTCGTCGGTGCGGCCGGCGCCTTACTGATCGGTGCAGTGGGCATCTACGGCGTCATTTCGTACGTCGTGTCGCAGCAAACCCGCGAGATCGGCGTGCGCATGGCACTCGGCGCCCGCACCGGCGACATCGGCTGGATGGTGCTGAGCCGCAGCCTGATCACCACCGGAGCGGGCATCGCGATCGGCTTCGTCGGGGCTTACTTCCTGACCCGACTCATGACCTCGCTGCTGTTCGGCGTCAACCCGCTCGATCCGCTGACCTTCGTCACGGTGACGGTAACCCTGATGGGCGTCGCTGCGCTCGCCGCTTACCTACCGGCACGGCGCGCAGCGCGCATCGACCCGCTGGAGGCACTGCGGCAGGAATAGACGGTCGAGCCCCCGCGGGCCGACGACCGAAGGCGCTACGTGGGCACACTCGCTCCACCCCTGTGCGCTGCGCGGCCGCCCGCCGTTACCCGCTGGCGGAACGCACAGGTACTGCCAGCCCCCACATCGACGGCCACCGCACCCAGGCCAACGCCACGAGCAGCAACAGGAACACGACGTCCTGCGGGAACGGCTGGCCGTGGAGCAAGTGCGTCATGGCGGCACCGAACATGACGACGGCGAGGACCACGGCAGCGTAGGCCGCCAGCGACGGGATCAGTAATAGAACGGCGGCGCCGACCTCGACGGCGCCGATGACGTACACGAAGCCATCGGGATAACCCCAGTCGGCGAACATCCCTGTCCAGACATCGCTGGAGCCGAACTTGGCACTGCCCGCCATCACGAACAGCAGGCACAGAAGGGCGGCAAGCGCCCAGGTTCCAGCGGTCTTGGCCTTGGCGGCGACACTCATGAAATTCTCCTTGGATCGTGCGTGGGCAGCGATCGCGCGCACTGCTCGCGTGAGGCGCTGCAGTATCCCGGGGCGGCTACGGTGATCAAAGCAGCCGCCGACCGCCGCTGACCAAGGATTTGTGATCAGACGGACATACGAGGGATGAGCCGGCCGGCTCGGAGTTCGGCACGGGTGGCGCCGCGGTCCGGACTAGAGACCTTTCCCCCACGTCGACTTCAATCGGTCACGATAGGTTCGTGACAGTCGCAGCTCGGCGCCATTCTCGAGAACGACCTGGTAGTCGCCGTGGAAGAGTTGCTGCAGCTCCCGGATCCGCTCTACGTTGACGATCGCCGACCGATGGATGCGAGAAAAGCGCCGCGGGTCGAGGCTGGTCTCCACGTTCTTCATCGTCTCGCGCAACAGATGCGTATTCCCGCCGACGTGCAGGCGCAGGTAGTTACCACAAGCCTCGATCCAATCGATGTCGTCGACGTCGACGAAAAATGCACGCCCCGATTCGCTGATCAAGAAACGGTGGAGATACTCCGACTCGGCTCGCACTTCCTTCAACGCGGCGCGCACCTCGGCCTCGATGCCACGCGCGCGTGGCGCTGCCAGATGCTCCCGGGCGCGCTCCACGGTCCGTTCGAACCGGCCGCGATCGAAAGGCTTCACCAGGTAATCGAGCGCGTGC